>CAZZLF010000028.1:0-10594 GCA_964654965.1 uncultured Bdellovibrio sp. | reverse complement strand
TTGTTCGTCAGGGCGCTGGGGTGAAAGGTCAGTTTGGCCATGTTGTGGTTAAATTGGCACCGGCAGAGCGAGGTAAAGGCTTTGTATTTATTAATAAAATTCGTGAAGGAGCTATTCCAAAGCAGTATATTCCTGCCGTAGAAATGGGTTTAAAGGATGCAATGTCTGGTGGAGTTTTGGCAGGCTATCCGGCTATGGACATTGAGGCAACCCTATTGGATGGGTCATTTAGTGAGACAGATTCCTCTGAAATTGCATTTAAAATCGCATCCTTAATGGCGTTTAAAGATGCCTCGTCCAAGGCAAGCCCAACCATTTTGGAACCAATTATGGGTTGTGAGGTTGTTTGTCCTCAGGAATATATGGGGGCGGTAATTGGCGATATCAATGCTCGTGGTGGAAAAATTCAGGGAATGAACGCTCGCGGAGATTTCCAGGTAATTTCGGCAGAAGTTCCGCTTTCTCGCATGTTTGGATATTCTACCTCTTTACGTTCATCGTCACAGGGAAGAGCGACATTTACCATGCAGTTTGCTCACTATTCTCCGGTTACGGCCGATGTTCTCGAAGAAATCAAACAAAAAGCAGGAGTTTTGGCGCCACGTCCGGTCGAGTCATTCGTTTCGATGGATGATGAGGGCTGATATTTCTCGAAAAAAAACTTTTTTTCTTGTCTTCAGTTTATTTTTTCGTTAAATGTACCAACTTGTCGCACCAAATTTTAGCTCTGCTACTACATTTCGTAGGCTAGCTTGGAAACCCGAAAGCGCGTATAGCGCTAGTTCTCTGCGAGAACACCAAGTTAGTGCAGTAGAAAACACGAGATTTCTCGTTTTTTTTACTGAACGAATGATGAGGGCAATGTTTAGGTCGAAAAATTAACGTGTTAATCAAGTGCACTCATGTGTTGTACATCAGTGATACGTGATTTCGCATAGTTTAGCTCTTAGGCTTAAGCCTAACGGTAGAAGGAATCGATATGGCAGTTACTGAACATAAAATCCGAATCAAACTTAAGGCGTTTGATGCGCGTGTTTTGGATAAATCAGTTTGGGAAATCGTGAATACAGCGAAAAGAACCGGTGCAGTCGTAAGAGGCCCAATCCCACTCCCAACTGTGATCAACAAATATACCGTTCTCCGTTCGCCTCACATTGATAAAAAATCTCGTGAGCAATTCGAAGTACGCACGCACAAGCGTTTATTGGATATCGTTGAGCCAACTCAGCAAACGATCGACTCATTAATGAAGCTCGATCTTTCAGCTGGCGTGGATGTGGAGATTAAATCGTAAAAATTTTTGGATAGAGCGTCTGTGGAGTGGAAACACTCAACAGTGAAGTCTGCATTCGTTCTGGTGGATAAAAGCGATAGGAACGACGATGAGACAGGGTGGTTTGAAAAAGCCGCACTTGCCTAAGAAAATAAAAAGGTGAGAATATGGAAGAAACACAAAATCAAAATACAAATCCAACTCTCTCTGCCGGTCTCGGTGGAATCATTGGAATTAAAGCAGGGATGACCCAGGTTTATTCTGAAGATGGTCGTTCATTGGCGGTCACTGTGGTTGAATGTAAACCCAATTATGTGACTCAAGTGAAAAAGTCTGACAAGCACGGATATTCTGCTGTTCAGGTTGGCTTCCTTCCTAAAAAGGAAAGTCGCGTGAATAAGGCTGAAAATGGGCATTTTAAAAAATCTGGTCAACCAGGTTACTACCATGCTCAAGAATTCCGCTTTGAAAATGACCAGGCTCTCGAAGGTTTGACTGAAGGTTCTGTCTTGAATGCAGCTTTCATTAAAGCTGGTGACTTGGTTGATGTGAGCGCGGTTAGTAAAGGTAAAGGCTTCCAGGGAACAATGAAGCGTTACCACTACTCTGGTGGATTTAAGACCCACGGTGCTTCCGTTTCCCACAGATCAATCGGTTCTATCGGGATGCGTGCTGAACCAGGTAAAGTTTTTAAAGGTAAGCCAATGCCAGGTCATATGGGGCATATCAAAGTATCTATTCAAAACGTAAAAGTGGTGAAGGTTGATGCTGATAAAGGAATCGTTCTTCTTCACGGAAGCGTTCCGGGTCCTAAGAGCGGCGTTGTTACCATTCGTAAAGCAGTAAAGGCTGGGGTGTAAGATGGCTTCTTTTGAACTTCTCCATCAGAAAAAAGAAAAAGTAGGATCAATCAACCTAAGTGATGCAGTGTTTGGCGCAGAAGTAAATCACGCCCTTGTTCACCAGGTGATTAAGGCTCAATTGGCTGATCGCCGTCAAGGTACTGCAAAGACCAAGACTAAAGGTGAAATCCAAGGCGGTGGTCGTAAGCCGTTCAAGCAAAAAGGAACTGGTAATGCTCGTCAAGGGTCTAACCGCTCACCGTTGATGGTTGGTGGTGGTCAGAATTTCGGACCGGTACCTCGTTCATACGCAGAAAAAACTCCAAAAGAGATGGTTCGTGGAGCTCTTCGCTCTGCACTTTCTGATCGTGCTAAGGCGTCAAGACTTTTGGTATTGGATAAGCTCACTTTTGGAAAGCCAAGCACTAAAGACGCAAAGAAAATGCTTAAAGATACATTCAAGCTTGAAAAGGCATTGGTTGTTTCAATGGCAGATCAAAATAGCGAACTTTCTATTCGCAACCTCAAAGGCATGAAAATCCTTCGCACTGAAGGTTTGAATGTTTATGACATCGTTAAGCATGAGTGGTTGCTCATTACTCAAGATGCAGCGAAAGCAATTGAAGCTCGTTTGGGTGGAGAAAAGTAAGGATTAGTTTATGCAAGAAAAAATCTTTAACATTATCAAAAAGCCAATCATCAGTGAAAAAAGCACTGCACTTGCTGAAGTAGCGAATCGCTATGTTTTCAAAGTGGACAACACTGCAACTAAAACTGAAATTAAGAACGCTGTTGAGCACCTTTTTAAAGTAAAAGTAAAAGCTGTTAACACAATCGTTATGCATGGAAAAAATAAACGTGCAGGACGTTTTGAATACAAGCGCTCTAACTGGAAAAAAGCAATCATTACCTTGGTACAAGGTCAAAAGATTGAACTTTTTCAAGTGAAACAATAAGGAAAGGGCTTAGAGGATAACGTCATGGCAGTAAAAACCTTCAAACCTACAACGCCAACTTTAAGATATAAGACAGTTGCTGATTTCTCAGTGTTGACTAAGAAGTCAGAACTTCCTTCACGTCCTAAGAAGCTGACTCAGTCTAAGTCTAAATCAGGTGGTCGTAACGTTTATGGCCGCACTACTACTAGATATATCGGTGGTGGACACAAGCAAGCTTATCGCGTGATTGATTTCAAGCGTTTCAAGGAAAATGTTCCTGGTACAGTTGTATCAATTGAATATGATCCAAATCGTACAGCTTGGCTTGCATTGGTTTCTTATGCAGATGGAGATAAGCAATTTATTATTGCCGCTGATGGATTAAAAGTTGGCGATAAAGTAATTGCAAGTGATGCAGCTGATATTAAACCTAGCAATAATTTAAAACTTTCATCGATTCCAGTAGGTACATTTATTCATAATATTGAAGTGATTCCTGGAAAAGGTGGAAAGCTTGGACGCTCGGCTGGATCATACGGACAATTGGTTTCTAAAGAGTCTGAATACTGCCAAGTACGTATGCCAAGTGGAGAAATCCGCTTGATCCATGCAAACTGCAAAGCATCGATTGGTCAGGTTTCTAACCTTGATCACGAAAATATCACTATCGGTAAAGCAGGTCGCTCTCGTTGGATGGGTATCCGTCCAAGTGTACGTGGTGTTGCTAAAAACCCAGTTGATCACCCAATGGGTGGTGGTGAGGGTAAAAGCTCTGGTGGACGTCATCCGACTACTCCATGGGGTAAGCCGACTAAAGGTTATAAAACTCGTAAAAATAAACGCACCGATGCATTCATCGTGAAGCGTGCATAAGGAGAAAACACGTGGCTAGATCATTAAAAAAAGGTCCATTTTGTGATGACCATCTCTTCAAAAAGGTGAGTCATGCTAAAGACACTAATGACAAAAAAGTGATTAAAACTTGGTCTCGTAGGTCAACAGTTCTTCCTGAGTTCGTTGGATTAACTCTGGCGGTTCATAATGGAAAGAAATTTGTTCCAGTTTATGTAACTGAAAACATGGTTGGACATAAGTTGGGTGAGTTTGCTCCTACTAGAACCTTCAGTGGTCATTCGGCTGCTGATAAGAAGGAGGCAGCTGCTGCGCCAGCTGCTAAATAAGCTGGGCGGAGATTGATTTATGGAAACAATGTCTCAAATCAAAAATATTAGAATTACACCAAGAAAACTCGGCGTGATGGCCGATGAAGTTCGTGGTAAATCCGTTGCTCAGGCTATGACTTATCTGAGTTTATCCCCACGTCGCCGTGTTGCTGCATTAATTGCTAACTGCCTTAAGAGTGCAGTAGCAAATGCTGAACAAAAAGGCACTATGGATATCGACAAGCTCTTCGTGAGTAAGATCTTTGTTGGTAAGGGTATGACTTTGAAGAGATTCAAAGCGAGAGCAAAAGGTTCAGCAAGTCGTATCTTGAAGTACAGCAGTCATTTAACTGTTGCTGTAGCAGAAGAATCAAAAGCAAAAAAAAACAAGAAAGGCAAAAAGGCTGAGTAATGGGTCAGAAAGTACATCCAATCGGATTTCGTTTAGGCGTAACCAAAAGCTGGGATAGTCGTTGGTATTCCAAAAAAGACTACGCAAAATTGCTTCATGAAGATCTCAAGCTGAGAAAAGAATTGAAGAAAAAACTTTACTCTGCAGGTATCGCTAAGATTGAAATCGAAAGAGCTGCAAATAAGGTTAAAATTAACGTTCACACTGCTAGACCTGGTATTGTTATCGGAAAAAAAGGCGCTGGCGTTGATTCCCTTCGTTCTGAAATTCAGAAATATTCTTCAAGCGAAGTTCTTTTGAATATTCTTGAAGTTAAAAATCCAGAAGCAAACTCTCAGTTGATCTCAGAAAACGTAGCAGCTCAGCTTGAAAAACGTGTGGCTTTCCGTCGTGCAATGAAAAAATGCATGACTGCAGCATTCAAGCAAGGTGTTAAAGGAATCAAAATTCGCGTTGCAGGTCGTTTGGGTGGTTCAGAAATCGCTCGTGCTGAATGGTATAGCGAAGACAGCGTACCTCTTCATACTTTGAGAGCAAATATTGATTACGGAACAGCTGAAGCAAACACTGTTTACGGAATTATTGGTGTAAAAGTATGGGTTTACCATGGCGAAACTCAAACCTTGAAACGTCAAGCTGCGCTTGAAGCTAAAGCTCTTCTAGCAAGCGGCGAGAAAAGCTAATTTAACGGAGAATTAAAATGCAAATTCCTAAAAGAGTTAAATGGAGAAAACAGCAAAAAGGAAAAAACCGTGGATTTGCTATCGCAGGTTCTGGTGGACTTCTTCATTTTGGAGAGTTTGGTCTTCAAGCAATTGAATGCGGTAAAATCACTGCTAAACAAATTGAAGCAGCCCGTGTTGCTATGACTCGTCACGTAAAGCGTGGCGGTAGCATTTGGGTAAGAATCTTTCCTCATAAACCAATTACCAAAAAAGCAGCGGAAACCCGCATGGGATCTGGTAAAGGTAATGTGGAAGAGTGGGCAGCAATGATTAAGCCAGGCCGTATTATATTCGAGATGGCTGGCGTCCCTCAAAATGAGGCATTTGAAGCTCTTCGTTTAGCAAGTCACAAACTTCCGCTAAAGTTCAAAACAATTAACAAAAAGATGGAAGCGGAAACCCTCGCTAAGAAGACTGCGGCATCTGTTGCTAAAAAAGCAGAGAAAACAGCTGCGAAATAATTGAGGTTTTTATGGCAAAGAAAAAATTGGAATCGATGAAAAACCTGTCCGTTAAAGAAATCGGACAAAAATTGACTGAAAATCAAAAAGCTTTATTTGAAAGCAAAATTAAGCTATCAACAGGTCAACTTGAAAACACTGCGTCGATCTGGAAAATCCGTAAAGAGATTGCAAGGCTGAAAACCTTCCTTTCTCAAAAGGCTTAATCGATTTCTGAGGTATATATGGCTGATATTAAAACAAAAAAAACTACTAAAACTGCGGCAAAAGCTACAGCAACAACTCAGAATTCAACGGAAGCTAGACTTCACCGTCGTACAATGACTGGTGTTGTTGTTAGCGATAAGATGATGAAAACATGTGTTGTTAAAGTAGAACACCGTGTAAAAGACACTATGTATGGCAAATACACTGTGAAAGCTAACAAGTTTAAAGTTCACGATGAAACTAATCGCGCTAAAGCTGGTGATTTGGTGACCATTGTTGAATCTCGTCCATTGAGCAAAGAAAAGCGTTGGGCTTTGCAAAGCATCGTGCGTTCTGCTTCTGGCGAAGTATTGGTGAAAGGTTAATTTTAAGGAGAGTCTTATGATTCAGGCAGAAAGTCGTCTCGATGTTGCTGATAACTCTGGTGCACGTTCCGTAATGTGTATCAAAGTTTTAGGTGGTTCACGTCGTAGATATGCAACTATTGGTGATGTAATCGTGGTCAGTGTGAAAGATGCGGTCCCTAATTCTAAAGTGAAAAAGGGTGATGTCATGAAAGCAGTGATTGTCAGAACCAAAAAAGAAATTAACCGTAAGGATGGAACCTACATCCGTTTTGACAACAACTCAGCGGTTTTAATCAACAACCAAAATGAGCCGGTTGGTACGCGTATTTTTGGACCAGTAGCGCGTGAGTTACGTGCTAAAAGCTTTATGAAAATTATTTCATTGGCGCCAGAAGTGATTTAGGAGTGTATAAGATGTCAGCGAAATTATTTATTCGTAAAAACGACATGGTTGCAGTTGTTGCTGGTAAAGATAAAGGCAAACAAGGCAAAGTGTTAAAAGTTGATGCTAAAAACATGAAACTCAAAGTTGAGGGCGTTAATATTGCCAAAAGACATGTGAAGCCTTCACAGCAAAACCCTCAGGGCGGAATCGTTCAAAAAGAGCTGCCTATTCATTACTCAAACGTGATGTTGGTTAGCCCAACCACAAAAAAACCAGCTCGTGCGACTAAATTCACTCGTGGAAAAAAGGGTGAATTGATCGAAAAAACAGGGGCAAAAAAATAAAGTTATCACTTGGAGGACGAATCCGTGTCTGAAGTAAAAGATGAAAAGAAAAAAGAATCTAAGCCAAAACCGGAAGCTAAATCTACCGGAAAAAGAGAAAAGGGTGCTTTAGCGAATAGCGTAAAAGTTGCTGCTGCTGGTGACCTTAAAGTATCTCCAGATTATGCAGTTAAGATGGAAGAGCACTACAAGAAAACCGTAGTCCCAGCTTTGATGAAGCAATTTAACTTCAAGAGCTCCATGCAGGTTCCACGTTTTTCTAAAATTGTAATTAATTGCGCTGTAAAAGAAGCAATTGGAAATCCAAAGGTTCTAGATAGCACTTTAAATGACATTATGGCTATTACTGGTCAAAAGCCTGTAATGACAAGAGCCAAGAAGGCGATTGCAGCTTTTAAGGTTCGTAAAGGAAATGCTGTGGCTGTTGCAGTCACTCTTCGTAGAGCAAGAATGTTTGAATTCTTTGATCGCTTAGTGAACATTTCCCTTCCACGCGTTCGTGATTTCAAAGGCGTAAGTCCAAAATCTTTTGATGGTCGTGGAAATTACTCTCTTGGAATTCGTGAGCAAATCATTTTCCCAGAAGTAAACTATGATCTGGTAGATAAAGTTCGTGGATTGACTATTACTATCGTCACATCTGCAAATAATAATGAACATGCACGTGCACTCCTTTCTGAAATGGGAATGCCGTTCAAAAAATAATTGAAGATTAGGATTAAGGAGACATCCCTTGGCTAAGAAAACAAAGCTCGTAAGAATGAATTTGAAACCAAAATTTCAATCGAGACAAAAGAATCGTTGTCCGCTATGTGGGCGCTCAAAAGCTTACATGAGAAAGTTTAATATGTGTCGTATTTGCTTCCGCGGTCTTGCGGTTAAAGGGCTTCTCCCAGGCGTTACGAAATCAAGTTGGTAAGAGGGTTGAATTTATGAGTATGACAGATCCAGTTGCAGATTTACTTACAAGAATCAGAAACGCATGTTTAGAAAAGCATGAGAAGGTAGAAGTGCCAGCTTCACGCTTGAAGGCAAACATCGTAAAAGTTCTTAAAGAAGAAGGTTACATCAAGAACTTCCGCTTGGTTAGAGACGAAGCCGGACATGTTTCTTTAAAAGTATATCTTAAGTATGATGATAACGGTGAAAGTGTGATTCGCGGTATTCGTCGTGTAAGTAAGCCGGGTGTACGTAAATATGCAGGTATTGCAGATGTGCCTAAGGTATTGGGTGGAGTAGGAACTTCTATTCTATCCACTTCAAAAGGTGTTTTTGCTAGCCAAAAAGCTGCTCAAAACAAAGTGGGCGGCGAAATTCTTTGTGAGGTTTGGTAATGTCACGCGTAGGAAAAGCTCCAATTAAAATTGCTTCAGGTGTAAAAGTTGAACTTCAAGGAACCCTCTTGAAAGTAGAAGGTCCAAAAGGAAAGTTGTCTTACAACATTCCTGTGGGCGTAACTCCAAAGGTTGAAGGACAAGAAGTAAAGATTATCAAAGATGAATCCCTTGAGAATTCTGATGCTCTTCAGGGAGCAATCCGCACTCAAGTTCAGAATATGATCACTGGTGTTAGCACTGGATTTACTAAAGAGATGGATATTGTAGGCGTAGGTTTCCGTGCTGCTACAAAAGGAAATATTCTTTCTTTAACAGTGGGCTATTCTCACCAGGTTGACTTCAAGCTTCCAGAGGGTGTTCAGGCGAAGGTAGAGAGTAATACTCATATAGTGTTAACTGGAAGCGATAAAATGGTTTTAGGAATGGCAGCAGATAAAATTCGAGCTGTTAGACCACCAGAACCATATCAGGGTAAGGGTATTCGTTATACCAACGAACACATTATTAAAAAGGCTGGTAAGGCTGCAGCAGGCGGTAAGTAATAGAGGTTTTTATGGCAACTAAAATTAGAAATGCTACTAGCACTAAACAAAAAATTCGTTTCAAGCATAAGAAAAAAATCCGCTCAAAGATTTTTGGAAATTCAGAAAAGCCACGTCTAGTGGTTTTCCGCTCTAATGCAAATATGTATGCACAATTAATTGATGATAGTCGTGCTCATACATTGGCATCTGCCTCAACTGTTGAGAAAGAATTAACCAAAAGTTGTTCAAATATTGATGGAGCAAAGCAGGTCGGTCAATTGATTGCTAAGCGTGCACAAGCCAAAGGAATTAAAAACGTTGTATTTGATCGTGGTGGATATTTGTACCACGGAAAAATTAAGGCGCTTGCAGATGCAGCTCGTGAAGCAGGTTTGCAGTTTTAATCAGAGTTTAAACAGATAAAGGGGTCATTTAAAATGGCAATTGGATATAACGATAAAGCTGAAGAAAACGAATTTGAAGATAAGGTAATACACATCAACCGCTGTGCAAAAGTGGTTAAAGGTGGTCGTCGCTTCAGCTTCGCTGCGATTGTTGTAGTTGGTAATAAAAAAGGTCAGGTTGGTGTTGGCTTAGGTAAAGCTAATGAAGTTCCTGAAGCAATCAAAAAAGCTGGTAAGAGAGCTCGCAAGGCTTTGATAAATGTTCCACTTCATGGAAACACTATTCCTCATGAAATTACAGGTTCATTTGGCGCGAGTGCTGTTTTGATGAAGCCTGCTCCAGAAGGTTCCGGAGTAATTGCAAGCTCGACAGTGCGTGCAATTTTGGAAGCTGCGGGAGTAAAAAATATTTTGACAAAGTCACTTCGTCGTGACAATCCGCACAATGTGGTTCGTGCTACATTTCATGCTTTGAACTCATTAAAGAGTTTGTCAGATATTGCTAAATCACGCGGCAAAACTGTAAGCGATTTACATGCTTAATAATTGAGCGGATTAATATAAGTTAAGAGGTTGCTATGGCAAAAGAATCTAAAACAAAAACTATCGTGATTCGACTTAAAAAAGGAAGAGTCACCTGTAATCCTAATCAAAGAGCTTGCTTGCAAGGTTTGGGATTAAAAAAACGTCATCAAGAAGTGTCATTAGAAAACACTCCTTCAGTGCGTGGAATGATTAAAAAAGTCATTCATATGCTTGATATCGTTGCAGATAATTAATTAGGCAATTGGAGAAATTTGTATGTTGAAATTAAACAATTTGAAACCTCAAGCAGGTTCTAATACTCAAAGAAAACGTCTTGGTCGTGGTTCTGGTTCGGGACTTGGTCCAACAGCGGGTAAGGGTGACAAAGGACAATTGCAGCGTAGTGGTGGTACATCCCGCGCTGGTTTTGAAGGTGGTCAAACTCCTCTTTATCGTCGATTGCCTAAGCGTGGATTTACAAACATTCATGCTCGCAATCATGCAATTGTGAATCTTTCTGATCTGGAGTCAAAGATCCCTACAGAATTTAAGGAAATTGATCTTAAGGTGATGAAGGAGCTTGGTCTTGCTAAAAAATCAGCTGAGCGCCTAGTGATCTTGGGTAATGGTTCAATTACTCGTGGCTTTAAAATTAAAGCCCACCGTGTATCTGAATCAGCAGCTAAAAAGATTTCTGCAGCAGGCGG
>CAZZLF010000027.1:0-10719 GCA_964654965.1 uncultured Bdellovibrio sp. | reverse complement strand
CGTATAAATGTTGAACAAAAGTACCGCAAAAAAAAACCCCCGATTGAAAATTTCAATCGGGGGCTTTTAAAATTGTGCTGATTCCGAATAGTACGGATTATTTACCAGCTTGTTCTTTCGCTTTTTTCTCTTGGTATTTCTTCACGAGTTCGTCTTGAACGTTACGTGGAGCTGGAGAATATTTCGCGAATTCCATCGAGAACTCACCCTTACCTTGAGTTGCAGAACGAAGGTCAGTGGAATAACCGAACATTTCGGAAAGTGGAACTTCCGCTTCGATTACGCAGTAACCATCGAGGGTTCCAGAATTCTGGATCACACCACGGCGCTGGTTCACTTGGCCCATTACAGAACCTTGGAACTCTTCTGGAGCAGTCACTTCGAGCTTCATGATCGGCTCAAGAACCACCGGATTAGCTGCTTCATAACCTTCACGGAATGCCATGAGAGCTGCTGTTTTAAACGCTTGCTCTGAGGAGTCGACCGCGTGGTAAGCACCGTCGTTGATCACGCAACGAACGCCCACGATTGGGAACCCGATGAGTTTACCTTCTTTGATCGCTTCCTTGAAGCCTTTATCCACTGCAGGAATAAAGTTACGTGGGATCACACCGCCGGTGATTTCATCCACAAACTCGTACTGAAGAGCTGCATCTGATGGCAATGGCTCAATGTAGCCGGCTACGCGACCAAATTGACCGGAACCACCGGTTTGTTTTTTGTGAGTGTAGTTGAATTTACCGGTAGACATGATCGTCTCGCGGTAAGCAACCTGAGGTTTACCTACAACCACTTCGCAGTTGTACTCACGCTTCATTCGTTCACAGTAAATTTCAAGGTGAAGTTCACCCATACCACTGATGATGGTTTGGTTGGATTCTTCATCGCGGTGAACGCGGAAAGTTGGATCTTCTTTAGTAAAGCGGTTGAGCGCTTTAGAGAAGTTCGTCTCACCGGATTTGTCTTTCGGTTGAACCGAGAGAGAAATCACCGCATCTGGTACGAACATGGAAGTCATGGAGTACTTGATTGTTCCATCCGTGAATGTGTCACCTGAAGAACACTCAACACCGAAGAGAGCCACGATATCACCTGCTTTAGCAGTTTCCACATCGTGCATTTCGCTTGCGTGCATTCGAACAATCCGAGGTACTTTCACTTTTTTACCGTTGGTGCTGTTAGTGATGAAATCACCTTTGTTCAAGCTACCTTGGTAAACGCGCATGTAAGTCAACTGACCGTAACGACCATCTTCCAGTTTGAACGCAAGACCCACGAACGGGAGCTTGGAATCAGACTGAAGTTTGATTTCCGCTTCGCCATTGTTCTGGTCGAGAGCGATGTTTTCTTTTTCAGTTGGGTTCGGAAGGTAGTAAGTCACGCCATCGAGGAGCAACTGAACGCCTTTGTTTTTATAAGCAGAACCGCAGAATACTGGGGTAAGATTCAAAGACAAAGTCCCTTTACGGATCGCAGCGCGAAGCTCATCTACACCAATTTCTTCTCCACTCAAATATTTTTCAGCTACTGCTTCATCAAATTCAGACGCTGCAGAAATGAGTTCTTCACGGTACTTGTCGCACTCGCCTTTGATATCGGCAGGAATTTCTTCCATACGTACTTTTTCACCGTTATCGCCGTCGAAATAGAACGCCTTCATTTGAACGAGATCCACAACGCCTTTGAATTGATCTTCAGCGCCGATTGGATACATCACGAGAACAGCGTTGTGACGAAGTTTTTCACGAAGTTGCATCATTCCACGGAATGGGTTTGCACCCGCGCGATCCATCTTGTTTACGAAACAAAGACGAGGAACTTTGTAACGCTTCATCTGACGGTCAACAGTAATAGACTGAGATTGAACGCCGGAAACAGAACAAAGAACGAGAACCGCTCCGTCCAACACGCGAAGTGCGCGCTCAACTTCGATGGTGAAGTCAACGTGGCCCGGAGTGTCGATCAAGTTAATGTTGTAATCATTCCACATGCAATAAGTAGCAGCAGACTGAATGGTAATCCCTTTTTCACGCTCAAGATCCATGGAATCCATGGTTGCACCGACACCGTCTTTACCTTTTACTTCGTGAATTTCATGCACTTTACCTGTGTAAAATAAAATGCGTTCAGAAAGGGTCGTTTTACCAGAGTCGATGTGTGCGGAAATACCGATATTACGTACTTTCTCAATCGGTACTTTTGTTGAGTCATCAGCCATTTTAAGCTCCTTATTGCTTACAAATATTTTTGGATATCCGTCAGTTATTACCTGAGTTGGGAGTTCTTTGCAATAGCCAAAACTGTGTTATCCTCAGGAGATCATGAGCAAAAAGAAATTACTGTGGATGGACTTGGAGATGACTGGATTGGACGAAAAAACCGATTCAATTTTAGAAATTGCAGCCATTATTACCGATGCAGACCTCCAAATTCTTGACCAAAAGCACTATGTTATTTATCAACCACAGACCGTCCTCGAAAACATGAACGACTGGTGTAAACTTCACCACGGACAAAGCGGTCTAACCAAATTGATACCAAGCGGCACCCCCCTTTCCCAGGCTGAGAATGCTTTGACGGAGTGGGTTGAATCCCATTTTGGAAAAAAACAAGGCAAGGAAGGCGCTGTTCTCGCAGGAAACTCAATCCATAACGATCGTCGATTTATCGATACCCATATGCCAAACCTGGCCAAAACTCTCCACTATCGAATGGTAGACGTCAGTTCTTTCAAAGAAATCTTTCGGGAACGTTATGGGGTCAAATATGAAAAAAAGAATGCTCACCGAGCCATTGATGACCTCTACGAATCGATCTCAGAATTGGCTCACTATTTGAGTTTTGTGAAGATCTAATTCCAGAACCCGATCAAGCCGCTGGGTTGAGATCCAAGTCACGCATGATCACATCCATTTGCGATTCCATCCCAAATTGGACCAATTTTTCACGCACATAAAGCGTAAATTGATCATGACCTTGAGCCACTGAAATACCCAACAAGAATTGATTAAAAGCGGCCTGATTTTGTTTTTGCTTCAACAAATGATGCCCATAAACCAACAAAGCCGATGACATATGCCTTAACAGAGTTTCGGATTTTTCAACCATTCGCTGATAAAATCCATGAAGCCTCTCTAATTCATCGAAGCGCTGAATCCGCACTGCCAGATCAATTGCCTGAATCAATCGTTCAGGACTTTCAGGAAAATAATTCATAAGATCCGTGAGAACTTCGTAGGCACTACTCCATCGACCTTTACTCATCAGAAGATGAAAGATTCCAAGCAAACAATGCAAATGAATATCAGTAGATTCCAATTCTTTTCTGAAGATCATGAACTCATGAGAGTCTGCTTTTATTTTTTTTAATTCTTTCAGATATGCACTCGACTTGGAAAACAAAGCAGGATCCTGCTTCGCTTTTTCAAAATGAAGAATTGCCTGATCAAATTCTCCCAAGGAAAGTAGCCTTTTTCCTTCAGTGAGATCTTCTTCCCCAATCAAGGGGTTCATTCTGCAACTCACCACTTTTTGAAAAACAGATTTTAAATATTCCTGAGTGTAAGGCTTAAACAAAAAAGCATCTGCTTCCATTTCCGAGGCTTTTGCCTTGGCCGCCTGGCTGATGGTCGAGCTGATTAAAACCAGTGAAAAAGCTTTGCTTTTTTTCTGAAGTGACGTTCCTAGCCCATCTTTCAAGGAATAATCACTCAATACGAAATCAAATTTGGTTCGCTCCATTAAAAGTTCGGCTTCTTGCAAAGACTGAACACACGAGACATTTTCCTTCAGAACTCCGAATGAGATCAAACTTTTATGAAGCGCAATTCGATCCGTGTAGTTCCCATCCACGATCAAAAGCTTCGCCTTTTTCAAGTATTCATCATATTGCTGATTAAGATCTGATTCAGGATGATCCACTCTGAACGTATCGTCTAAAAACAGTGTGATCTTGAAGCAAAGTGGCTTTTCATTAATCTTTAAATATCAATTATTTAACTCGATCCAAACCGGACAATGATCCGAGCCTAGAATCTGACGCTGATGATCCACACTTTTCACCCGATCGACGAGATCAGGGCTCACGATATGGTAGTCGATTCTCCACCCCACATTATTCGCACGGGCATTTGCTCGATAACTCCACCACGTGTAAAGCCCTGCTTCACCAGGATGACGCTCACGAAAAACATCACGCATTCCACCTTGGGAAAGAAACTTACTCATCCAATTGCGTTCCTCAATGTAAAATCCGGGAGAATCCTGATTGGTTTTGGCATTTTTAATATCGATCTCTTGATGAGCCACATTGAAGTCGCCTTGTACAATGACCCCTTTTCCCTTTTTCATGGCTTTCTTACAAAAATCCAAAACTGAGTCGTTGAATTCCAATTTATATGGAAGACGAGCTCTCTCATCTTGTGAATTCGGGAAATAACAATTCAACAAATAGAATTCTTTGAATTCAAGAATCTGAACCCTTCCTTCAGCATCAAACTGAGGAACTCCCAGACCTGCTTGATAAGAAAGTGGCTCAACTCGAGTCCACAATGCCGTTCCGCTATAACCTGGTTTTTGAGCCGCATGCCAGAATCGTTGATAACCTTTTTTTTCAAGCAACTTTGGATCAACCGCATGCTCATGCGCTTTCACTTCCTGAAGGCCGATCACGTCAGCATCAATGTGATCAAACCATTGTTCAAAACCTTTGCCGCAAATAGCGCGATAACCATTAACGTTCCAGCTGAATATTTTCATACTTTCTCCAGTTCTCTCATTCCAGCTTACCAGCGATGGTAAGCAGGGTGCCCTTCCTTGACCGCGACAAAAGTACCGACACAGGTTGCACAAAGTTTTTCCGAGCCATCAGGAAAAGAAGTGAACAACTCGGCTCGAATGAGAGCTCGATCTTCTTTCATTTCAGAAACACGAGCACGTAAGATGATTTTTTGATCCGACGGGGTCGGAGCTTTTAATTTCACATGAAAATCCGCAGTAACGGTACAAGGCGGGGCCGATGCACCGGACTTTTTCATCAATGCAAAACAAGCGGTCCAGTTTGAATGACAATCCAGCAAGGCACCAATGATTCCGCCATTCACCATACCTGGAAATGCTTCGTGATGTTTTTCAGGCATGAATTCAGCGTAAGTTTCTTCATCGCTCATAGGATAAGATCGGATTTTTAATCCTTTTGAATTGGCAGG
The DNA here is from genome assembly GCA_964654965.1 of uncultured Bdellovibrio sp. GTDB lineage: Bacteria > Bdellovibrionota > UBA1018 > UBA1018 > CAIMNF01 > CAIMNF01. The sequence goes on along the minus strand of CAZZLF010000027.1, from coordinate 5,512 downwards.
ACCACAACCAAAACAAATACTATTCGGTGCGTAGATTTCTTGAAGACTTGGATTCATGTTTTTTCCCGTAGCTCTAGCGTTAACACGTGTGTTAAGTTTCATCAATGATCTGGCGTTTTGATAATGCTAATTCGCTTTATTACGCTTTAATCGACGAGTTCAAGAAACTTCCTGTATCGCCGAAAGTAGCCTTGCCCACTGGGAACACGATGATTCCCTTTTATCGCTTGGCAACGGAATACCGCTCTGACCTTCGCACAGACACTTGGAGCTGCTTTCAACTCGATGAATATCTTCCCATTGAACCTGAAAATGAGCACCTCAGCTTCAAGGCATTTCTTGAAAAATATTTTTTCTCTTCCGCATTAGTAAAGGAATCCTTTTTTATTGCTCAGTACCAAAATCCGGAAGATTACGAAAAAATGATCGAAGCAAAGGGTGGAATCGACGTAGCACTTCTCGGCATCGGACAGAATGGCCACATTGCGTTTAACGAGCCCGGTGCAGAACCGGATTCCCGCACCCGGATCGTGGATCTTCATCCTCAAACTTTATTATCCAATTTCAAAGGCAATCCCCCATTTCATCAAGCCATCACGATTGGAATCGGAACGATTCTTTCCGCAAAAAAGATTTACATTGTCGCTCTTGGAAAAAATAAAGCGAATGCGGTCAAAAGCGCCATTCGAGATCCTGAAAGCAAATCTTGTCCGGCAAGTTTTCTAAGACGACACCCAGATGTTACCTGGTTACTGGATCAAGAATCCGCTGAGTTACTTTGAACTTTTAGCAAAATACCTAAGAGATACTGAGATGACTCCTGACCAAATCCACCCAGCACTTCAGGAGCGCGTCGTGACTGATCCATCAACCAGGCAGGAAGACTGAGGTGATAAGGGTTTCTTGAAATCTCGCCTTCGTGCTTTTGCAATGCTTGGCCCATTCGAATGACATGATCCTTTGAAAGCGGTAGAAAAAAATTAGGTTCTGCATTCTGCTTCCAATACTCGGTTTGAACCCAGGTGATTTCTTTTTTTCTGGATGCATCTTTGTTGAAAACAGCAGTCATCGCCACCCTAAAATCACGAACCATTTTAGCGGCTTCCACATGAACTGGATGATGATCATCCGGATGCGGGGAAATAATAATATCTGGTTCAATCGACCGGCAGGCCTGAACAAACTCACTCATGGACAAGCGTTCCATCTGAGAATTGCTTCTTGAATCCAACCAGTGAAATCCCAATACTTCCACTGCAGCTTGCATTTCCTTGCATCGTGGAAGACGCCGTTCGATCCGGCTTCCATAAGAATAAGGAAGAACATAGACTTCCGATCCCCAATCTTCTTTTGCGCGAAGGGCATATCCAGCCATTAAGCATTCATCGTCTGGGTGAGGAGCCAAAATCAAGATTTTAGGCGATTGAGGCAACCCCTCTGGCTTGACCATAGAAGGCAAAATTGGATTTTTTCCTCCGTGATTCAACACCAGGTCGGTCCAGGAATGGAGATAAGCGGAATAATCCGAGAGAACCATGATTAAATTAAAACAAACAGGAAACCGGTTGTCCAAAAAATGTTTTTCACCTTAAAATAGGATGCGTGAAAGTGAACCGCTCCTCCCGGATCCCCATTTCCCTTCCTCCAAAGCCGATTCAACATTTATTGCTTGATCTTGATGGAACTTTGATTCATTCGGGAAACTTTTTACTGAACTTTGAATTCATCGCACGCATTCTTCCCATGTTAAAGCACTTTCGAGGATGGAAGGTTGCCATTCAAACCCTGAAAGAAATGCAAGACGTGGTGAAGACACCTTCAAAGCTAAAAACCAATCAGGAGCGATTGGTTGGTATTTTTCAAAATAATTTTGGCATCTCCAAAGAAGAAGCAGAAAAGCATCTTTTGAAATCGATTCAAACGGTTTTTCCACAACTGGAATCGCATTTTGGAAAAATACTGGGTGCCGCTGATTTTGTTGAGTGGGCGAAGGATCACTTCACGTTGACTCTTGCGACTAATCCGATGTGGACCACAGAATTTGTGCACATGAGGATGCGCTGGGGTGGAATTAATCCTGAATATTTTAGAAGCATCACCACTGCAGATCGCATGCATGCGTGCAAACCTTTACCCGAGTATTATCAAGAGTTGATGAGTCTGGAAAAACTGGATCCAACCGTAAGCCTACTCGTAGGAAATGAGCGCCTCATGGATTTACCCGCAGTTCAAACCGGGCTTGCGGTTTATCTGATTCGGCCTGCAACACCCCAGTTGACCTGCATTCAAGAGCCCGGCAGCACGGTCTATTTTAAAAATCACCGACAAACGAGAAATGGTGGCCAGGCGTTGGTTTCTCCGGGAGCATGGCGCGGAAACTATGCAAATTTGAAAAGATTTCTGACCTTTCAAATGGATCAACAAAACCCTTAAAAAACATAAAAAAAGCCAGGAGGGTTGCCCCACCTGGCCTATAAATCGAAGTCTTACGATATCAATTTTCGGGTCTGGTTAGCTCAAGCGTGATTACGCGAGAGTCGTAACTTTTTTCTTACCAGCAGAGATTTCTTTGCGGGCTTTTTTAATTTCATTTCTCAACTTCAATGCCTTAGCACTGAGTTTTTCTTCTTTTGCTTTCATGATCGCTTGGGAAATTCCGCCCAATTTGTCGATCGTGCGAATCGCACGGGTAGAAAGCTTCAGTGTTACCACTTTTGAAAGCTCCGGAACCATGAAACGCTTGTCGTGAAGATTAGGCATCCACTTGGTTGGAGTCTTGATGTTCGAGTGAGAAACTTTGTTACCGCTGAAAGTTTTAGTTCCTGTTAAGTCACATACGCGTGCCATGATAAATGATCCTTTTTACAAAAAAAATGTTCAGAGATTGAAGATTTACCTGTATTGTCTCCGAAACGCAACTCCAAAAATCAGGAATTCTCAGGAACCCCAATGAGCTTAAATCTAAGAAACGTATGCATTATTGCCCATGTCGACCATGGAAAAACCACTTTAGTTGACCACTTGTTACGTCAATCTGGCACCTTTCAACAGCACCAAGCCGTCTCAGACCGGGTCATGGATTCCGGAGATCTCGAACGAGAACGCGGTATTACCATTTTGGCCAAAAACACCTCCATCATGGTGGGTGAAACCAAGGTCAACATTGTCGATACCCCGGGCCACGCCGACTTTGGTGGTGAGGTAGAGCGAATCATGGGTATGGTCGATGGCGCCCTTTTACTCGTTGATGCGGCAGAAGGCCCTCTTCCCCAAACACGTTTCGTGCTCCAAAAAGCCCTTTCTAAAGGCCATAAGATCATTCTCGTGATTAATAAAGTTGACCGACCAGACAGCCGGATCAACGAGGTCGTGAATTCGACTTTTGATCTATTCCTCGAATTGGGAGCGAATGAAGAACAAGCGGATTTCCCGATTGTTTATGCAGCAGCCAGACAGGGCTGGTGTACCACCAACTACGATGACATCCCTAAATACCTGAATAAGGAAAAAACGGGCTCTCTAGAGCCCCTCTTCAAGTTGATTCTAGAAACAGTTCCAGCACCAAAGCTGAATGATAAGTCAGAATTCCAAATGCTGGTTTCTAACCTTTCCCACTCTGAATATGTTGGTCGCTTGAGCATTGGCCGCGTCAGCAGCGGATCAGTGAAGAAAAACCAAAAAATGTTCCGTCAAGGGGTGCATCCGGTGACGGGCGCTCCACTGAATGAAGCATTTACCACCACGCAGGTCTTTACTTATGTCGGTCTTAAAATGACTGAAGTTCCAGAAGTCACTGCAGGCGACATTGTGGTCTTGTCGGGTAACGAAAACTTTGAAATCGGAGACACCATCAGCTCCAGTGCAGAAATTGCACCAATCGAGCGGATTATCGTAGAAAAGCCGACCCTTGCAATGCTGTTTTCGGTCAACACTTCACCCCTATCAGGACAAGAAGGGGAAGCAATTCAATCCCGGAAATTGCGTGAACGCCTTTTGAAAGAAGTTCGCCATAACGTTGCACTTCGTTTTGAAGAAGTTGAAACCTCAGATCAATTCCGGATTTTGGGTCGAGGCGAATTGCAGTTCGCCATTTTAATCGAACAGATGCGTCGAGAAGGTTTTGAATTCATGGTGGGAAAACCACTCGTTCTTTATCGAAATGATGAAAGCGGCCAGCGTCTGGAACCAATGGAAAAAGCGGTTCTTGACCTGCCTGAGGAATACGCGTCCGATGTGACCCGCATTTTCCAAGAACGAAAAGGAATGCTGGTGAAATACGAAGCGCTTCCTCACCACGAAGGAATCGGTAAACAACGGGTACGCCTTGAATTTGATATTCCTTCTCGTGGATTACTAGGAATTCGTTCACGTTACCTCACCGCCACACGCGGCGAAGGCTTATTTAGCTCTTATTTGCTTGACTACACTCCACACAAAGGGGAAATCCCTCACCGCCTGACCGGAGCCCTGATTTCTGACCGTCAGGGAGACACGGTAGAATATGCCCTACTATCACTTGAGGAACGCGGCATGCTCTTCGTGAAACCAGGCGTGAAGGTATACGAGGGAATGATCGTGGGCGAAAACGCCAAAGATAACGACATGAACGTGAACCCTTGCAAAGAGAAAAAACTGACCAACATCCGCTCTGCACACGCAGAGGTTTTGGTCACACTCTCTGGTATTCGCGACATGTCCCTGGAACGCTGCTTGGAATGGATTGACGAAGATGAGTGGATTGAAGTCACTCCGAAGAACATTCGCATGCGCAAGAAAGTACTCGCAGGTAACATGCGTTCAGTAAAACGCAGCGAGCGAATTACCTGATTTGCATCCTTGATCAACACCATGAACGAAAAAAGCCCGAAAGCATGAAGCTCTCGGGCTTTTTCATTTTTATCTAAAACGACCAAATCAGTCTTGAGCCCCTACCGATGACTTTTCGGTGAGTTCATTGAACAACAAAGATACATCAAGATAACAGAATGCACGAATAGACGTACCGATTGTTCCTTCCACTTCAGCATATTTGGAATCACAAAGGCCTTGGGTATTACTGTACAACTTCAGGATGTTCGCTGCTTTGAGCTTGGCCTCTGCTCTTGCCTTCGGATTAGTTGCCTTCAGGATTGGAGCTTTCAAGTTTCTATTGATGAACTGGTCGCATACCCCGATCGCTTCACCGACAATCACGCCATCAATCTGTGATCCGAATGCACATGCATCGGCAATTTTCTTCACATCAGGGCAAGTTTTCTGTTTCTTGATCAATGCAACCACTTGGTCGACATATTGTTCTGATGGGCCGTCCGCTGTGCTAATCGGACAATCCATCGCATTCGCGTTTGCTGAAATAACCAAGACAATGAAAGCGGAAAAAAATTTGGTTCTGAACATGGGTAAACTCCTTTATCAATTCGACGGAGTTATACACTGAAGAAGCAATATTTTAAATATTTATTATGTAAAGCCATGAATTGAATGTGGCACAACCGAAGAATTGAAACCAATC
>CAZZLF010000026.1:0-10768 GCA_964654965.1 uncultured Bdellovibrio sp. | reverse complement strand
AAGTAGTATTGAGTTTTCTTTGTGATGGGGTGGTCTGGCTGGATGAAGTCTTCATATTGAGAGCGGTCACGAACGGTCAATGTGCGGAGAAATGGTGATGAAAAGATTCCCTCGATGGTTCTGGAGTTTGGTTCTCGTTCTTTCCCTCAGTGGTTGCGGTAAAGAACGTTATCTGTTTGTTCAGAATGCAACGAACCATCTGGACCGAAGTTTTCCGGTAAAAGAAGTCAAAGGCAGCAGTTCTGTCGATATGCTTTGGGTGATTGATAATAGTGGAAGTATGGGTGATTACCAAACCCAGGTGATGACGAATGCCAATGCATTCATGCAGGACTTCATCAAACAAAAATTGAATTGGAAAATGGGATTGGTTTCTACGGATGATACCGATTTACCTTATATTGGATTCGCTGGTACGGATCAACTTGACTCCACCGTTGCTGACCCTGTGGGTTTATTCACCCATGCCGTGGATCGTTTGGGGACGAGCGGTTCGGCAGTTGAATCCACTTTTGAACCAATTCTTCAATCCATCGCTCAGGATCCCACATTTCTGCGTCCTAAAACTCCTCTCGCCATCATTATGGTGACCGATGCTGAAGAACAATCCGGGATTGATGCCAGTGATTTTATTAGCCGCCTTTCCAATCTGACAGCGGGACGAAATGTTTTCGCTTATGGTGTATTTGCTTCCCAGGATTTTAGTTGTCGTTCGGATGAGGGAGACTGGGATTATCAGGGAAGCCCTTATGAAACGTTCATCAAGAGCGCCTATGTCGGTCAGACTTATCCACTCTGTCGCGATTTTGGTACTTCATTAGTGAATATCGCGCATGACATTGTGACTCGTGTTTCCCATACGGCGATCTACCTGACCAACCGTCCCGATACCTCAACGTTGAAGGTGATTTACGGAAATCAAGAATTGCCTGCGGGTCCGAGCGAAGCCGGTGGAGTGTGGGTCTATGATTACGGCCTGAACGCCATTGTGTTTAATTCTCTTGACTTTGCCATCAATGACTCGGATTCCGTACGGGTCGTTTACGACGAAGTTCGCTGATCTTGTCATTACGCAGTGAAAACTCTAGGGTAAAAGGTTTGTTTTTTGATATGATCAGGCGAAATGCTTCAATTGAAGGACCTCTCCAAACACTACGGATCAAAAACACTTTTTGAGAACGCAGAAGCGAATCTGGGCGAAAAATCTCGCATCGCTCTCGTGGGTGCGAACGGAGCAGGTAAAAGTACTCTGATCAAAATGATTCTTGGGGTTGTTTCTCACGATCATGGTTCCATTCTCAAAAGCCCTCACATCAAAATTGGTCACCTGGCTCAAGAACTTCCAAAATTTGAAAATCGAACCGTCATGGAAGAAGTGATGCGACTCGATGGTCGCCGGGAAGAAATTCTGGAGCAGAAAAAAGATCTCGAAGAGAAGATGCAGCACTTGAAGGGGGATGAGAGCGATCAGCCGATTTTGCAGGCCTATTCCCGAGTGCTGGAAGAAGTGGATGCCTTAGATGAGTATCGGCTTCCTTCAAGAGCAGAGCAAATACTCGAGGGAGTGGGGTTTCGGCAGCAGGACTTTCATCGCCATCTTTCCGAATTAAGCGGGGGTTGGATCATGCGGGTTGCTTTGGCTCGCGTACTGCTCCTGCAGCCCGATTTATTGATTCTCGATGAGCCCACCAACCATTTGGATTTGGAATCGTTGTTGTGGCTCGAGGAGTTCTTAAAAAACTATCCTGGTGCGATTCTGATGGTGAGTCACGACCGTCAATTTTTGAACAAGTTGGTCAATGAAGTTTGGGAAATCGATCAACGGCGGATCCACTGTTATAACGGCAATCTTGACTCGTTCGTCATCCAAAAAGAAGAACGATTGAAAGTGCTCGAAGCCCAGCATGCAGGTCAACTGCAGAAAATTGCGGAACTCCAGTCTTTCATTGATCGCTTTGGAGCCAAGGCCACAAAAGCAAGACAGGCACAGAGCAGGGCCAAGCAACTGGAAAAAATTGAATTGGTTGAACTTCCCGAGGATCGTTCCAACATTCAGTTTCGTTTTCCGCCCTGTCCTCAAAGCGGGCGTGAAGTTGTCACCATGAAGGATGCAGCCGTAATATTCAACGAAGGTACCGCGGCTGAAAAAGTGATTTTCAAAAAATTCGATTGGATTTTGCAGCGTGGCTCTCGGGTGGCAATCGTCGGTGTAAACGGAGCGGGTAAAACCACGCTTCTGAAAACGCTGGCTCAGGGACTTGAAAACGAAGTCAATTTGAATGAGGGGTCGTTAAAGCTCGGTCATCAAGTGAAGGTGGGCTATTATTCCCAGTTACAAGCTGAAACCTTGAATCTCGAATGGACGATTCTCGAAGAGCTTGAAGCTACGGCTCCTACCATGGAAATTGCCCAGGTGCGGGCAGTTGCGGGAGCGTTTTTGTTCACGGGCGATGATGTCTATAAAAAAATCAAGGTACTTTCCGGCGGAGAAAAAGCGCGAGTTGCTTTGGCGAAACTTCTTTTGACACCGAATAATTTTTTACTCTTGGATGAGCCGACTAACCATCTGGATTCTGATTCCAGAGATGTTCTTTTGAAGGCGTTGATGAATTATCAAGGAACGTTGTGTTTGGTTTCACACGATCGTGATTTTGTCGCTCCACTGGCAGATCAGCTCCTGGAGATTCAAGAGCAGAAAGTCTTTCCACTTGTGATGAGTTATGAAGAGTATCTGGCTAAAAAAGTTCAGGAAACCCGCGAAAAAATGCGTCGCACCCTCAAACCGAATGATGCCAAACCAAACCTGGGTGCGGTCACGCATACTTTGGGTGGAAGCAGTGCCGTCGCTACGTCGAGTGATCTTGCCTCTTCGGCGAACACCCCAAAAATCTCGAACAATCAACGCCGTGCCTGGGAAAATGAATTAAAAAAACTGGAAAAAGACATTGAACAGCTTGAGTTTCGACAAAATGAGATCAGTGATTTGCTGGCTACGAGTGACTTTTCAAGTGATCCTGCGCGACTCCGTCTTATGATCGATGAACAGACCAAAAACCAACAGAGCCTGGATCAAAAATTCGCGCGCTGGGAAGAACTGAGCATGCTTTTATGAAATTTGAAGAACTGAATATTTCCTCTGAATTAAAAGCTGTCGTAAAAGAGCTTGGTTTTACCGAAATGACGCCGATTCAAGCGCAAAGTATTCCCGAGATTCTTCGGGGGCGTGATTTCATCGGTCAATCCAAAACCGGAAGCGGTAAGACTGCTGCATTCACGATTCCAATTTTGGAAAAAATTCATATTGAACAAAGCGCTCACCGCGATGTTCAGGCGATGATTCTTTGTCCGACCCGTGAGCTGTGTTCCCAGGTTACACGTGAAGTTCGTAAACTCGGCCGCAAAAAAATTGGACTCCAAGTTTTAGAATGTGCCGGGGGAGTGCCAGGTGGGCCCCAGGCCCGTGGTCTGGAGAACGGAGTACACATCGTTGTGGGTACCCCTGGGAGAGTTTTGGATCATCTAGGGCGTGGAAAATTAAAGCTCCATGCACTGAAGTTCATTGTACTGGATGAAGCGGATCGAATGCTTGATATGGGGTTTCAGGATGAAATGGATCAGATCATGGATGCGCTTCCGGCCGAACGCCAATCCATTTTCTTCTCGGCAACATTTCCACCAAAGATTGTAAAAATGAGCGAGCGGTTTCAAAAAGACGCACTCATGGTCAAGATTGAACAAACGCCTGAAGATGTGGCAACACTTTCGACGGTTGAACAACTCTTTCATGTGGTTCCGTCAGAAACCGATAAAGTTGAATGCTTGATGCAGATTCTTTCAAAAGAACAACCGGAATCGGCGATTATTTTTTGTAACTTCAAGCAAACCACGTTTGATCTCGCACGAGATCTTTCTCGTCTTGGAGTGAGCGTGGCATGCCTGAACGGAGACCTTGAACAGCGCGAACGTGATCTCGTGATGGCGAAATTCCGCAACCTTAGTGTTCGTTTTCTGATTGCAACCGATGTTGCTGCCCGAGGAATTGATGTCGCGGGTCTGGATCTGGTGGTGAATTTTGATCTTCCTCAGAAGAAAGAGGTCTATACGCATCGAGTGGGGCGTACGGGGCGAGCCGGCAAATCAGGTAAAGCTTTATCGCTCATCATCGAGCGCGAGAAAACGAAGGTTCCGCATATGCTCGCGATGGCAGGGGCTCCGGTAGCTGGGACTGCCGCTTCTCAAGCTACTGATTCAGGTGTGTTCCGGGTTTATGAAAAAAAGCTGCCACAATACGTTGATTTATCTTCTAAAATGGAAACCCTGATCGTTCTTGAAGGACGTAAAAACAAAATGCGCCCGGGCGATATTTTGGGCGCCCTCACAGGAGATGCCGGACTCAAAGGCGATCAAATTGGAAAAATTGAAATCCATGATTTTTTTGCCTTTGTCGCTGTTGAAAAAAAGGTCGCAAAAATAGCTTTAAATCGTCTTCAAACCGGTAAAATCAAGGGCCGTCGCGTACGCGTGGAATGGCCTCGCTGATCGCATTTACCCGGATGTTAAAATAAACTCACTTCTCATTTAGACTTTTATCAGCGAAAAACACACCATTCAGGTAGGTGATTGATGTTCAAAGTCGATGATGCTCCGTCATTGAAAAATGAAACCGGGGATATAATTATGAAAACGCTGGATTTAGCGAGGTCTTTATTAGAGGCCGGTTCAGCTGCTTTTTTTCTGGAATGTGACGACTTTGAAACTGATCAAAAGGTTTACCGTACCAATCAAACTGATCTTATTTCCATGAACGATGACTGGAAAAATGAAGAGTCACTTCGAGTCTTTGATTCGGTGGTCGTATCACCGGTGAAGTGTTTGATGGGGTTTCGCTGCGGAACAATGGTCTTGAATTCACCCGATAAAAATTTCTGGCATGAAACTAAAACCACTCAGTTGGAATCGATTTGTCAGCTGCTTGGGCAATCTCTGAATGGTGATCTTTCACGCAAGATGATTTACATGAATTCAAGATTAGCCACGCTGGGACAAATGACTGCTGAAATCATGCATGAGATCAATAACCCAATCTCCTTCATTCGGTCCGGATTAAGTCTCATGCTCATTCGAGCTAATGCTGGCCCACTGACGGATGATTTTATGAAAAATATGCTCCAGCGAATGATCTTCAGCACGGAGCGGATGTATCAGATCATTTCCGGTATCAAGAGTTTTTCAAGAAATTCAGACTCTGACCCACTGGAAGTGGTGAACCTTTCCGATCTGATTCGTCAATCGGCCGCATTCTGTTCAGAACGATTTAAGTCTACTTCGGTCCAATTCATTCATGAGCCAATTCAGCCCGACTTCAATGTAAAATGCAGAAAAGTTCAAATTTCACAAGTCATCATCAACTTGATCAATAATGCCATCGATGCGGTCGAAGGCTCGAATGATCCGTGGGTCAAGATTCGGGTTCAAGATCGCGGTCATCAAATTGGAATTCAGGTAGAAGACAGCGGTAATGGGGTTTCTGAAAAAAATCAGCGTAAACTATTTCAACCCTTTTTCACGACCAAGAATGGACGCGGAGGAACGGGGCTTGGTCTCAGCATTTCAAAAAATATCGTGGAATCGAATGGTGGTTCTTTGGCTTATGAGTTATCAGAGAGTGGCCACACTTCGTTTTTGATCCGCTTGAATGCTTCTTGAGTCAGTAACTCCATAACTCATATCCGTTCACGCCGTCAGTTGGGTTGAAAAATACTTTGTTGTGGTAATAGAGGATATAACCGAAATAACTGCCTCCGAATGGATTCACGTCCTGAACCATGTAGGTGTTGGCCGCAGTACCGTCCGTTCGCCAGAGTTCCCAACCGTTCACACCGTCTTGAGCCCGGAAGGCAACGATGCCGTTTCCAATATCGGTGAAGAGATAAGGCCCGGAGCTTGCTCCTCCCGGTGCGATGTTCTTCACAAGTTGGGTGCCGGGACTCGTACCGTCGGTGACCCAGAGTTCGGTTCCATTGGTTCCATCATTGGCTTGAAAATAAAGTTTGTTGCCGATGACTACCATCTGCGAAATGGAACTGCCTGCGGCACCAGGACGAATGTCTTTCAGCAAGGTGGTACCCCCGGTGGTTCCGTCGCTGACCCAGAGTTCTGAACCTTCAGCGGGTGTGGTCGCACTGAAAATCACTTTATCATTCAGTAATTTCAAGCTGGTCGGACTGCTGCTCGTTCCTCCGGGATTGATATCTTTCAAGAGCGTTGTTCCGGCTGTGGTACCATCACTGATCCAGAGTTCTGCACCGGTTCCGGTCGTGGTTGAAGTAGTTCCTCTGAAAAGAATCTTATTGCCGCCGAGTACGGTGAGGAAGACGGGAGATCCGTTTGAAGATCCGGCTATAATGTCTTTCACTAATGTGGTTCCTGCAGAAGTACCATCGGTACGGAAGAGTTCGTATCCGGTGGTGCCATTATTCGCATAAAAATAAACGTAGTCACCCATGACCGTGAGGTAACTTGGGCTTGATCCGGTAGCTCCTGGAAAATGATCCTTGATCATCGTGGTTCCGTCAGTAGTTCCATCAGTGACCCAGAGTTCTCTGCCTTCAAGATCGGTAGTGGCGGCAAAGATGATTTTTGAACCCAACTTGATGAATGAGCCCGGTGTTGATGACGAAGCATCCGGATTGATGTTTTTCAGCAACTGTGTGCCATCGGTGGTTCCGTCCGTCACCCAGAGTTCTGTTCCATTGACATCATCAAACGCACTGAAATACACCTTGTTTCCATCAACAAAAAAAGCGGATGGGGAGGAGCTGAGTCCACCTGGGTTGATGTCCTTGATCATGGTCGTTCCAGCGGCAGTTCCATCGGAAATAAAAAGTTCACGTCCATAGTCGATAGTGATGGCGGACATCAGGAATTTGTCTCCGAAGGAAGTAAGAAAACTCGGATTCGAACTCGAAGCAGTATTGATATCCTTAAACAGGGTGGTTCCTGCCGTGGTTCCATCCGTGACATAAATTTCTGCACCCATGGTGATGTCGCTAGAGGTAAAATAAACCTTGGATTGGAATTCGATGAAATAACCGGAAGATGAAGCCGATGCACCCGGATAAATGTCTTTCAGGTTGAACGTTCCCGCTTCTGTTCCATCGCTGACCCAGGGTTCGCTCCCAAGATCATTCGTCGTGGCGGTGAAATAAAGTTTTCCGCCGTAGACATTGAAGTAAACCGTCGAAAATGTGGTGTTCAAGGTACCCGGATTGATGTCCTTGATCAATGTGGTTCCGTCACTGGTTCCATCCGTCCGCCAAAGTTCGGTTCCGTGAGTGGATTCCGTGGCAACAAAATAAATGAAGCCATTTCCGCTGTCTTTGAAAAGATAGGGGCTCGAACTCGTTGAAGAGGTGTTGATGTTCTTGATCATCGAGCTGCCCGCCAATGTTCCGTCGGACTTCCAGAGTTCAGCACCGTTGGTGGAGTCGGTAGCCCTGAAGTAAAGCAGGTTTCCGATGACCGTGAGGTATGTAGGGCTACTGCTCGAAGATCCGCTCCTCAAATCAATCATGCTGGTTCCAGCTAAGGTGCCATCGGTTTTCCAGAGCTCATTACCGCCAGAAGAACCAGTGGCTGAAAAAAAGGCGTAGCCTCCCAGAACAACCAGGTAATTCGGCGAAGACGAAGCGCTCGAACTGTTTATATTCGAAATCAAATGCGTTCCATTTTCTGTTCCGTCACTCACCCAGGGTTCAAGTCCGTTGGTTCCATCATCGGCGAAAAAAATCAGTTTTGAACCGAGTGCAGCCAAATAAGTGATCCCGGCGCCAAGTCCTCCAGTAGGGTTGATGTCTTTCACGAGCACCGTACCTTCCTGGGTTCCATCGGTTTTCCAAAGTTCTTCACCATTCGTACCGTCATCGGCTTTGAAGAAAAGGGTGCTTCCTACGGCGACATATCCGTTCGGATTCGAGTTTCCCCCGCCTGGATTGATGTCTTTCACCAGTGTCGTTCCTGCGACTGTTCCATCGCTTTTCCAGAGTTCTGTTCCATTATTATCGTCGGTGGCCGCAAAATAAAATACGGACCCCACGGCATAAGGTGAATTCATCGCGTAAACCGTAGATGAACTCGTAGGAATGCCGTCTCCCTGAATGCTGAAATTCTTAAAAAGTGAGGTGCCTGCAACCGTTCCGTCGCTTCTGAATAATTCATAACCGGTATTCGGAGTGAAGGCTCTGAAGTAAAGGTAACCTTTGAAAGGAAAGTAACTGGAAGGAGAAGATCCGTCCGTGCCTTGTGTTCTCAGGTCAGTGACCATGGCAGCTCTTCGATTCACAAAGGTGAGATAAGTCGACGAACAGGCGGAGGCGTTTCCGGTGGCATCCATGGCCTTGACGGTAAAATCATAACTGTCATTCGCAGTGATGGTGGCGGTGACACCGTTTCCGGTAAAGTCCGATGCGGATCCGGTGGCGATTTCACTGCCCGTACAGAATTGGGAACGATAAACCTTGATGATCGAACCTGATTCCGCGGTACCTTTTAATTTCGGAGTCAGCGATGAGCTGGGTGATATCGGACTCACGCTGGTCAAAACCGGCACAGAAGGAGGTGTCGTGTCGCTTGTCCAAGTGACCGAAGTTTCACCTGAAAACTGTCCGTTGGTCGCACTTTTTTGTTTGACCGTATAGGTGTAGGAACCATCACCGTTGGTGGCATTCACCAGAAATTGAAAAGTGGAATTCGAACACACCATGTTCTGGGTCGAACTCCCGGTCAGATAAACCGTGTTACCCGTTTTACAGGTTCCGACAATGTTGATCGAATCCGTTTTCGAAAGATAGTTTGCCAAAGCTGGTGTCGTGATCACCGGAGTGGGCGGCGCATTGGTGTCGCGGACCCAGGTGAGTGAAGTCGCGCCCGAAACATTCCCGGCGCGATCGGTCTGGGTCAGGGAAAAGGTATAAGTCGTATTTCCGTTTTTGGAGACCGGGAATGAATATTCCGAATTCAAACAAACGGTATCATCGGTGGCGTCACCGGTTAAATGGACGGTCGTGCCCGTCTCGCAGACTCCCGAAATCGTGATCGATGCATCACCACTCGCAAAAGGATTGGCCGCGGGAGTGACCAGTGTGGGTGCAAGAGGTGCGACACTGTCCCGTTCCCAGGTGACGACGGCTACTGCTGAATCGATCTCAGCTGGAGAAGTTTGCTTGATGTTGTAGTGATAGATTCCGTCCTGATCTTTAGAGGCGGTAAAGCTATAAGCAGAATCGAGACAGATCTTCGAATCTTCTTCATCTCCCGTAAGCGTGACCGTGTGACCCGTCACGCAGCCACCAGAGATCGTGATGCTATTTTCATGATTGGCGATGAAATTTGCTGTGGGAACCAGGACCGTCGGAGTGGGTGGCATGCTGTCATCGCGAACCCATTGGAGCAACGTGACTGCAGAGGAATTTTGAGCAACATCGGTTTGAAGCAGGTTGAAATTGTAAGTGTTGTTTTCGAATCGGGAAGTGGTGAAAGAAAAGGTCCCGAGCAGGCAGTCGTAGGTCTGGTTCGGACTGTCTTCCAGATAGACGGTACTGCCGATTTCGCAGATTCCCGCGATGGTGAGCTCATTGTCTCCCGAAAAAAACGGATTGATCGCTGGTGCGGTGATGGCGACTTCATTGGGCGAAAGGGTGTCCCTCGTCCAGGAAATCTCTACCGGCTCAGAAGCCGCGCTGACGGTTTTGTATTGGGTAACGGAATAATGAAAGCTTCCATCTGCCACAGGAGTGTGAGTGAAGGTAAATGCACCGAGCGTGCAAGTCACGTGATCGATCCAGTCACCTGTGATATTTACGGTCAGTCCTTCTTTACAGGTACCACTGATCGTGATTTCAGAATCGTGATTGATTCTGGATAAACTGACAGGGGAAGTGATTACCACGGATTCTGGTGGCGGTTCTGATTTGGCTCTATTATTACTTCTGATTTTGGAATTACAACCAGCGATCATCAAAGAAGCGCTGATGGCGAAAATAATGGTCAACAGAAAGTGTCCAAATGGATTCAGCCGAAAAGTGAGCATGCGAAGACCACCATCCCTCTATATAATATCGGCTGAAGTCAAAAAAATGTGAATGTGTCCCCAATGACACGTATCCAGCTGTCGGAAGATTAGAGCTGGGAATAAACTCCTTCAATAATCTGGGTCTGGGTTGGAGTCACTCTCCATTCCCAGTATTGATAACGAAATGGTTCTTCATCTTGGAAAAGATAGTTCGCAGGATGGATGTGCAAATTCAGTTCTGGGGTGCCTTCATCCGGAGTGATGTATGGATCCATGGTCTCGACATCGAACTTCGCACGAACCGGTTCATCGTCGAGTGTGGGGGAGGTCCATTCAAAACGAAAATGGTTTCCTGAAAGTACATCGTGATAGGAAGCGAACTCATGAGACTCAGTGAGTTTTAGAAGTTCGGCTTGGGTAAGAAACCCTGATTCCTCATCAAAATGGATTTGACCGAGTAAATTACAGAATAGGATCGCCGAACCCGGTTCGAATTGAATTTTTCCTTCCTTTAAATCCAGAAAATCAAACGGCTTGGAGATCAACTCGGTGCGGATCCGGTTGCGAATTTGAAAAATGATTCTTGCCGAAGGGTCCGGTTCAAAAGCAATAATCTTGGTAAAACGCTTAAGCCACTCTTTGGGGACTGAATAGCCCCCGGAGGGGCCGATTAAATATATGGTTTTCGATTGGGGAGCC
>CAZZLF010000025.1:0-10832 GCA_964654965.1 uncultured Bdellovibrio sp. | reverse complement strand
ATTTTTCATCATGGTTCGATTTTCAACTTGGGGTTGATCACGGTCAAGAAAGATTCACTTTTCACCGAGAATATTATTTAAAATAATGTATTTTTATCTTTAAAACTGATCGCTTTTGGTGTTTATTTGACGCCATCGAAAACGAGACCCGTTTTCGGAAGATAGACCAGCGGGTGATTTGGATGAAAAATACCGCTACAATTATCAGCTTGATCCTTGCTTTAACCGCATGCGGAAAATCTCAACCCACCGTCACCGTAACTCCTGAAACTGCAAATCAATCCATCTCTGCAGAACAGTCTAAAATCATCGGTGAAAATAATTTAATCAAAGTGAAAAAAGACGGATCAAATGTAGATTCCAATTTGCGTCCTTACTTGGATGCTTTTGGAATCATCTCTTTAGGAGATGGCGTTTGTAGCGGAACTCATATCGGCAATGGTTACGTTCTCACTGCCGGTCACTGCATTCTTCCTGAAGGACGAGAAGGTACGTTGATCAATAAAAGCTGTTCTGCTATCAAAATTTATTGGGGATACCGCGGCTCTCCTGAAACAGGTTCTCCAAAACCAGGTGTTTCCATGGTCAGCCAGTGTACTCAAATGATTTATGCTGAAAGAACCCAGCAAAGAGATTTTGCCGTTTTAAAAGTAGATCAGGCACCAGCTGCTTCCATTCCTCTTGCAGCAAGCAAAGTAGTTGCAGGTACCAAAATCACCATCTTCGGCTATCCACAAGGTCGACCGCTTGAGTGGTCACAATACTGCAGCGTAAAAGGTGTTGATGGATACAAGACCATGTTTGCTCACCTCTGTGATACTGAGCCAGGAAACAGCGGAAGCACCATCCTCGCCATTTCAAGCAGCGGAAGCCCTTACGTCATCGGAATCCACGACGCTGGTACCGACAGCTTCAACGTGGGAACCTACCTCAGCGAGGCACTTCTTACTTTGAAGTCTCAAACGAATGTTGACCTATTGGCTGCAACTCGAAAACTTTACTAAGGTTTTCCGTTTCCAAAAGCCTTTTTTTGAACTACTTTCGACTTCATGAAAAACATTACTGTTCGTGAAGTATCAGGAAAAAAAGGCACCAATGAATTCATTGATGTTGCATGGAAAGTTTACGACTATTCCCAATATCCAGCATGGGTAGCGCCACTCCGAATGTCGGTTTACGAAAATCTCGACACTGAAAAAAATCCTTTTTACAAAAGAGCAACCATTCAACTTTTCATTGCTGAAAAAGACGGAAAAGTAGCTGGTCGAATCGCTGCAATTGAAAATAAAGCTCATAACGAATTCCATAATGATCAAATCGGATTTTATGGATTCTACGAATGCATCGAAGACCAGGAAGTCGCCAACGCATTATTCTCAGCTGCTGAAAATTGGCTCAAGGCTCGTGGACTGAACAGCATGATGGGACCAATGAATCCTTCAACCAATCATGAGTGTGGCCTTTTGGTTCGCGGACAAAGTCAACATCCAACCTGCATGACCACCTGGAACCCAAAGTACTACGAAGAACAACATGATCGCTTCGGACTCAACAAGGCCAAGGATCTGGTGGCCTATATTGTGGCCCGCGAAAAAAACGTTGAACTTCCTGAAAAAGTAAAAAAATACGTTGAAAAACTTCGCTCTGAAAACTCCCGCGTGAAGTTCCGCGATTTTGATGTGAAAAATTTCGCTTCAGAAGTGGATAAGTGTTTTGAAATCTATAATTCCGCCTGGGAAAAAAACTGGGGCTTCTTCCCGATGACCCACGAAGAATTCAAATTTGCGGCAAAAGACATGAAGATGTTTCTGGATCCTCGAATGGCATTCATCGCTGAAGTAGACGGAAAACCTGCCGGCTTCATGTTGGCGATGCCTGATTTCAATCACATCTTGAAACGCATTCCATCCGGGAAACTTTTTCCAACCGGCATTTTCAAACTTCTACTTGGAAAAAAACTTCTCAAATCAGTGCGCATCATCACTCTCGGCGTAAAACCCGAATTTCAGGGAAGCGGCATTTTTGCTCTCTTCACCTACGAAGCCTTTGAGCGCGCTCATAAATATGGATACATTGCGGGTGAGGCTTCTTGGATTCTTGAAGATAATGTCGGCATGAACAAACCGTGGCAGGATATGGGAGCACCTTTATACCGTCGCTGGAGAATCTACGAAAAACAGCTCTAAGCCAATTTATTTTCCCAAAGTCATTTCGACATAGCCATAGGGAAAGAATTGTTGCGTGGTGGTTCCATCTTGAAGCACAAACGTGCTCTCTGAAGATGGAATCGCTTCGCCTTTGAACCAGGTTTCAGAATCAGAAACTTTTTCCTCTTTGAGTCGCAATTCCAAAGCATACTGCAAAAGCGATGAGCCTTCCGCTTCTGCGTCTTTTTTCAATCGAATGCGTAAAAACGGAGTTTTAGTAGCAGAAACAACCGGGTTAGGCTGAATCCATTCAATCGGCCCCACACCATGGGGCAAACCACCATTTAAAGGATTATTCAGGTTTCTCGGCTTACAAATGATTTGCCAGAAATCTTTCAGAGAAATCTTGCAGTTCTCATCTTGAGCAGACCAGTTCATCATGAAAAGACTTTTTTCAGATAGTGACGTCAAAAGCTCTGAATTCTGAGTGATCAATTGAGTGCGAATCTCGATGGAAGCGTCATCCACCTGGCCTTCGATCTGGCGGATTTTTTTCTTGTTTGCACTCAGAATATTGGTTTGTTCAAAGATCTCTTTCCACTCGGTTGGTTGAAAATTTTTGCCAAACAAGACTACAAAAAGTTCCCTCACGCGTTTATGAGGAAGTTCTGATACGGAACGGGAAGAAACGGATCCTTCAGAGTCTGAGAGCGCTTGAAACTCGGTTTTCTTTCCACAGCTGATGCCCGAAAAAATTAGCAAGAGCATCAACAGCATTAAGTTCCTTTGTAAATCAATGGATCGCATTCTTTTCTTCATTTAAAAAAACATCGTCCCCTGTAATTGTACGACCGGTTCAGCGATCGCGTTTTTACCACTGATGGGCATTCCCACCCCGATTTCAGCAATCGCAGGAAACAGGAATTTGCCTTCTAAGAAGCTTTGAATCGTATTCAAATCCAGCGAAGCATAAGAAGAAAAAAGAGATGACCCGGTTTTTTCTTCCGCAATTCGATAGATCAAATTTTCATTCCGGCTTCCAGCCCAACTCTCATTCCAACGCTGTTTCCAATCCAGTCCCACATTCAAAGAAACCCATTTCGGCAATGAATACCGGATCTGAAACTGACTTTGAAACTGATCGCCTCCGGTCACGGTGACATTTTCATCCAGCAATTCGTTTAAATCATCTTCGGAATTTTTTGGAACTCTCCTGCCTTGAGTTGCTTCAAACAGATGCGTGCCCATCACGGATGCATTGAATTGAAAGTAACTCACTTGTTTCTGGATGGAGTATTTCACACCCAAACCAAGTCGACGATCTCCTGCCTTCAGCCCATAGAGATCATGAAGGTCCTGTCCTGTTGCTGTTGGAAAAATTAAAAAGGGCTGAACCTGCGCTTGATAGTCGGGGCGGTTTTCCAGAACTTTCACCGCCGTGATCCGGGCGTCTCCTAGTGCAGTTTTCTTCAAAGTAGAATTCCACTGATACTGGCTTCGATACAATTTCGTGGCGAGGCTGTTTTGAAGGGCAGATTCAAATTCCTTTGCCACAGAGGTCTGGTCAGAACTACGCAACCGATCGAGGAATGCTTTCATTTGGGCACTTGCCTCAAAACGATATGCGGAATCGACTTGAAACTCGATCACCGGTAAATTGAAAAAAATCCCCAAGTCATCCGAAACCCCGAAGCCAACTACCGGAACTTTCCCGTCGACTTTGCCACGAATTGAACCTTCAATTTTACCGACTGAATCCGACAAGTTCATTCCATTAGCTAAAAACAATCCTTCCAGTTGAGAACCGCGAACTGGCTCATCCGAAACAATGGTTTGAACATCAACCTGTCGATTCAAATTACTGGATAAGTTTTTTCTCTCTCCCGATCTGGAATACATTCGATCAATCGAGGACTGAACGCTCACTACTGAAATCATGAAACGACCGCGCGGCAATGTGCCGGTTTGCTCCCGCAAATACGATGACATCATCTGTGCTTCAGATGAGCCAGTCGTAAAAATGATCCATGCCAGAAAAAGAAAAAAACGATTCATTAGCCGGAAATATCGTCCAGTAAAGTTTTTGCATCAACCTTGTCTTTGGTGATTTCAGGAAGAAGGGAAAGAAGCGGTTCTGAAGCATAGGGATTAAAAGTTGAGTCAGGAGCGGAAAGCATGCGGTTGAGTACAGCGATTGCTTCGTCCGTCTTTCCATTCACATCCAGGATTCTTGCATAAGCAAGATGGTTCATCGAAAAACCAGGCTCTTTTTCATAGGCCTCTTTTAAAAGTTTTTCAGCAAGCACCTTGTCGCCTCCGGCAATGGCAGGCATCTGGGTGTGCATCATGCCCATCACCCTGAGCGGTCCAAAAAAATGAATCGAAGAATCTTTTTGCATGGCCACTCGAAGATCCGACTGTATGGCGCCTAATGCACGAAACGTGTGAGTTGGAATGACTGCACCTCGATCCTTTTGAAAGACATCAAAACTGACCATACAAGCTCGCCAATAGAAAAAATCCGAGGTATCGGAAAAGCTTTTGGAAAATTCCTTCACCATTGCCAAACCTAAATCGATCGCTTTTCTCTCTGAGGCCGTTTTCGGCATTCCATTAATCACCGAAGAAAGGGCGATAAATGTACGGGTATAAATTTTCTTTTGTTCGATTGAATCTGAAGCTCCTACGATCAGAGATTGATAACAGTCAGCTGCCTTCAATGCATCATCACCCCGATGAGAATAGAGTTGATCACAATCAGTGAGCACTGACGCCTGAGCGGAAAAAACGACCCCGAATAACAACCCAAAAATCAGATGAATTTTCATGAAAACAAACTAACTCACTCAATGTCTTTGAGGAAGAAGTAACCAATGGGATTGATCGAAAAACCCTTGATTTCCCGAGCAACCAAAGCCTCATTTTCTTCATAAAACAGAGGCAAGATTGCCGCATCGCGCAACTGCAGAATGTTTTGAGCTTCTTTATAGAGTTTTTCCCGCTTTAGGGTATTCCATTCTTCACGCCCTTTTTTCAATAATTCATCCATTCTAGGATCTGAAAAGTGGGTCATATTGTTTCCGGTTTTAGATTCAAAAAGCCCTAAGAAGCTATCTCCATCGGGGTAATCAGCAGCCCAGACCATCAACATCATCGGATAAGTTCCATTGCTCAGTTCATTTCGAAAAACCTTGTGATCAAATTGCGAGATTTGGACATTGGTCAATCCAAGATTTTTTTTAAGCTCGCTTTGGATGTATTGAGTGAGGATCTTAGGACGTTCGGAATTTCGAGCGATGATTTCAATTTTGTCATTGGAATGAATTCCAGATTTCTTAAGATAGCTTCGTGCTTTTTCGACATCAAACGGAATGAAAGTTTTAGGGTCATGTCCGGTCACTTTTGGGGGAATGAAGGTACTCGCAATTTTTTGCGAGCCATTCAAGATTCCTGGAATCGGACGACGATCAATGGCATGAAGGATCGCCAGACGAAGCTCACGGTTCTTCGCAACTTTGTTAGCAAGATTGAATGCCAGATAATGGGTTTTCAAGTAAGGAAAAGATTGAAACTCGGGCATTGGCCTTGCGATTTTCAGATCGTCCGGAGAAAAATCCTGCATCATTTGAATCCCGCCGGTTTTGAAAATATTTAATGCCGTTGCGCTGTCTTTCACGATGAGAGCCACTGCCTCGGTTACACTTCCTGACTTACGCCAATATTGAGGATTTTTTTTCAAGATGATCTTCGTCTGAACTTGATAGGTATCGAGTAAGTAAGGCCCAAGCGTTACTAATTTTCCTGCTTTGGTCCACCGATTGCCATGCGCTGTGATCTGATCAAGCCGAATCGGAAAAAGGGGCCAAAAGCCGGTGAGATATTGAAAATAGGCAACTGGCTTTTTTAGTTTTACCACCAGGGTAGATTCATTCTTGGCACTGATCCCAACTTTTGAAAAATCCTGTTGAGTCCCCTTACTGAATTCTTCGGCACCGATCACGTCATAAAGAAGATAAGCATAGGGAGCCGCGGTTGTAGGAGTGAGCAATCGTTTCCAACCCTCGACAAAATCCTGAGCTTTTAATGCTACACCATCCGACCACTTCAGTCCCTTACGAAGGGTGAAGGTATACGTTTTTTGATCCTTGCTGATTTCGATTTTTTCTGCGAGGCAACCCTTGGGTTTTAAGGATTGATCGACTTCAGTCAAACCCTCCATGATATTCATGAGGATCGGAGTTTCCATACTGGTGCTGGCAATATTCCAATCAAAAGTGGTGGGCTCAGACATCAATCGAAACTTGAAAACAGCTGCAGATGAGGAAGTAGAAATGATGCACGACAAGAAGATACTCAATAAAAACTTCATGCTAAAACGATATAGCAGTCGCTGAAAAAGTGCTATGCTCGATTTATGGATACTTCTTCCCAATATCCGCATTTGTTTCAACCTTTGGATCTTGGATTCACCACACTTTCCAATCGTTTTGTCATGGGGTCCATGCATACCGGCCTTGAAGATCGCATCCGACACATTGAAGAACTGAAAGAATACTTTCTTGAGCGTGCCCGCGGAGGCGTCGGGCTCATTATTACCGGTGGTTATTCACCGAACTTTCTTGGCCGCCTTGTTCTTTGGGGAGGCTCGTTCACTTCTAAAGGAATCATTCGAGCTCACCAAAACCTCACCAATGCCATTCATCAAACCGAGACTAAAATCTGCCTTCAACTGCTTCATGCCGGACGCTACTCCTATCATCCTTTACTCGTAGCCCCTTCGCGCGTGAAATCGATCATCTCTCCTTTCACTCCCCTTGCCATGCCAGGCTGGATGGTGAAATCCACGATTGAAGATTTTGCCCGAGCTGCACTGAATGCCAAAAAAGCCGGATACGATGGCGTCGAAATCATGGGCTCGGAAGGATACCTGATTCACCAATTCTTTTCGGAACGATCCAATAAACGAACCGATGAATGGGGTGGATCACTAGAAAACCGCATGAAGTTCGCTTTACAGATCGTAGAGCGCACCCGCGCTTTAACCGGACCAAACTTTATTCTGATTTTTCGAATTTCACTATTGGATCTGGTCGAAAAAGGAGCAACCTTTGGTGAAACCTTGGTTTTTGCAAAAGCACTGGAAAAAACCGGGATCACTCTCTTTAATTCTGGAATTGGCTGGCATGAAGCAAAGATTCCTACGATTGCTTCCATGGTTCCCAGAGGCGCATTCACTTCGATCACAGCAAAATTCAAAAAAGAATTAAAAACTCCGTTCATCGCCACGAATCGAATCAACACTCCTGAAGTTGCAGAAGAAATTCTGAAGAGAGGCGATGCTGATCTGATTTCGATGGCTCGCCCTTTTCTTGCTGATGCACGATTTGTGGAAAAATCAAAAAAAGGAAAACCCGAGTCGATCAACACTTGTATCGCCTGCAATCAGGCTTGTCTCGATCACATCTTCTCGAATAAAAAAGCTTCTTGTCTCGTCAACCCTGCTGCAGCTGAAGAAACCCGATGGATTCCGGAGCTAGAGCAAAAAAGCCCGAAACAAAGAAAAATTGCCGTCATCGGAGCCGGTCCTGCCGGGCTGAATGCTGCGATCATTCTTCTCAAACGGGGCCATTCCGTAACAGTTTTTGAAAAAAATCCTAAACTAGGGGGACAATTCCAGCTCGCAGCCATGATTCCGGGAAAAGAAGATTACCGAGAGAGTATCCGCTATTGGAAAAATGAAGTCGAATCCCTGGGTGGATCCATTCTTCATGAATCCATTACACCGGGTAACTCGATCGAAAAACTTTCTGAATTTGATCATGTAATGCTAGCCAGCGGAGTCAGACCCCGAAAAGTTGATCTTCCAGGAATCGAAAACCCGATGGTTTATTCCTATGAAAAATACCTACGCGGTCTTAGTGATGGTTCGATTCAACCTGCATCTAAAATCGCAATCGTCGGCTCTGGTGGAATTGCCGTCGACACCGCCACTGCGATTCTAAAACACTCCCACACGCTCTCCCATCAACCAGAAACTCGAGAAGAATATTTTAAGGATTGGGGAATCAATCCGGATCAACGAGGAGGGCTCGAATCAAAATCTTCAGGAAAACGAGAATCAATCCAGATCACTTTGACCCAACGGTCCGAGGGGCCACTAGGAAAAGGGTTGGGTAAAACCACAGCCTGGGCCCATCGCATGTTCCTGAAAAAAAACGGTGTAGAGCACATGAAACGTTGTGAATACGTCGAAATCACAAACGAAGGATTATGGCTGAAAAATAAAGACGGTGAATTGAAACTTGTTCCGGCAGAACAGATCGTGATCTGTGCAGGTCAGGTTTCTGAAAACTCACTTTCTGAAGCACTTCAAAAGAATGGAAAATCTTTTTCAGTGATTGGTGGAGCAAAACTCGCAGGTGAACTCGATGCCAAACGATCAATTCGCGAAGCCTGGGAAGCAAGCATCACCATCTAGCTTTTACTTTTGGGGGGCTGACTTTTCACTGGCAGGAACACGCTGACTTCCACTTTTTTTAATTTGATCTGCCATCATTCGCGTTTGACCAGGGTGATCCGGGGCTGCATAGCCCCCTTCAGTATTCGCATTCTTCGTGAGAAAAATTGCAGCTTCTTTTTTCGTCAAAGTACGAATCACCATTTTCGAAGGATTACCGGTTACTACAGCTGCCTTACCTTTTGAATCCACACAGTAATCACCAACTTCCAATTCAGAAGATCGACAATTCAAACTAATAAACTGCGATGCGTCCAACTGAGGATCTGATTTTGCAACGGCCTCAAAACCAAACAGAATCAAAATTATTCCTGTAAGAAAATAGACCTGTAAAATATTATTAGATTTCATTTTTCAGCCCTCCACAAAAGAGCGAGTCTTCTCTTTATTTTAAATTCTGAAATCATGAATGCAAATTGAATCCATTGCGTGGGAAATTCTTACCCTCTCACGACAAGCAATTGACGATTAAAAACATTCAAATACTGAGTGCGAGGGTCTTTAATCTTCGAATCACATCTCGCAGTTCCGCTGCCTTTTCAAATTGAAGGTTTACAGCAGCTTCCTTCATTTCCTGCTCCATTTTACGGATCACATTGGGAACCTTTTCCAAGGTGGTGAATCGATCCCCTAAAATTGCTTTTACCGCTTCGATCCTCGAAAACTCGTCGGTGTAATCCAGCATCACGGCATCTGCACCACCCAAGGCAGCTCGCAACTGGGCACTGACTTCCTCTTGCAAACCTTTGATCGATTTCGATTGCCGATTCTGAGCAGCAGCAGCCGATGGCCATAAGCCCTTACCGAGTTCCAAATCTTCAGTCGGCCGAATTGCTTCTGCAATTTTCTTCTGAATCGTTTTAGGTGTGATGCCCATCTTTTCATTATAGGCAATTTGAATCGCGCGACGACGCTTAGTCTCTTCAATCGCCTTTTTCATGCTGTCGGTGACTTTGTCTGCATATAAAATTACAAAACCATTTGCATTTCTGGCGGCTCGACCAATAGTCTGAATCAATGAACGCTCTGAACGTAAAAATCCCTCTTTATCAGCATCCAGGATGGCTACAAATGAAACCTCGGGTAAATCCAACCCTTCCCGAAGTAAATTGATTCCGACCAGAACATCAAACGTACCCAAGCGCAAATCTCGCAAGATCTCGATTCTTTCTAAGGTTTCGATTTCTGAGTGAAGGTACTTCACCTTGACTCCCTTTTCGGTCAAAAACTTGGTGAGGTCTTCAGAAAGTTTTTTCGTCAAGGTCGTCACCAACACCCGCTCTTTGCGTTCCACTCTTTTTTTGATCTCCACCAAAAGGTCATCAACCTGCGTTTGTGCTCCACGCACTTCGACGATCGGATCCAGCAGTCCGGTTGGGCGAATGACTTGTTCCGCAATTTCACCCTGAGTGATGCCCAATTCATAAGGTCCCGGGGTTGCAGAAACATAGAGGCATTGATTCAACACCCCTTCCCATTCCTCAAAATTAAGAGGGCGATTATCGAGTGCCGACGGAAGTCGAAATCCATGTTCGACGAGATTCATTTTTCGAGCGCGATCTCCGCGGTACATTCCACCAATTTGAGGAACCGTCACATGACTCTCATCAATGATACATAACCAATCTTCCGGGAAATAATCCACTAAAGTTGGTGGAGGCTCTCCAGGCCCACGCCCCGTCAGATGTCTCGAATAATTTTCAATTCCCTGACAAAATCCGATTTGTTCTATCATCTCCAGATCAAACAGGGTTCGCTGTTCTAATCGCTGAGCCTCAACCAACTTATTTTCAGCCTTCAATTGCTGAAGACGGTCTTGAAGTTCGACTCTGATGGATTCCATCGCTCTTTTGCGATTTTCAATCGTCGTGACATAGTGGCTCGCGGGGTAAATCGTCACGCGGGGAATTTTTTCAAGCCTTACTCCGCGAAGCGGGTCAAACGTGGAAATAGCTTCGAGTTCATCACCAAAAAACTCGAGCCTTATCGCCACATCCTCTTCATAAGCGGGGTAAATTTCTACGTTTTCACCTCGTACTCGAAATGTTCCGCGGTGAAAATCAATATCATTTCTTTTGTATTGAATCTCTACGAGCTTTCTCAGCACTTCCTGGCGCTTGTATTCTTTTCCAGTTTCCAGAAATAGAATCAACCCTTCATACGCTTCC
>CAZZLF010000024.1:0-11047 GCA_964654965.1 uncultured Bdellovibrio sp. | reverse complement strand
TGTCGTGGATGATGATGCAGCTCTTAGAATGTCCGTCGCTTCAGCATTAGCAGAAGGCCAGTATCAGGTCGAACAGGCCAGTGATGGCGAAGAAGCGGTCAATCGGATCCGTGCAAAATCGTTTGATCTGGTTTTGATGGATGTCAACATGCCGAGACTTTCCGGTATAGACGCCCTTAAGGAAATCAAAGCACATGATCCATCAATCATGGTAATCATTCTTACCGCTTATTCTAACATCCGTGATGCGATTGAAGCCACTCGCCTTGGAGCCTACAACTATCTTGAAAAACCAGTGAAATCAGACAACCTCGTTTACATGGTTGATCAAGCTTTTCGTAGCCAGAACATGGTGAAAAGCCTCTCCTATTCTGCTCCCGTTTTCAATTTACCAAGCGGAAATGAATTTGTTGGTCAAAGCAGCGAGATGAAAAAGATTTTTAGCGTGATCGATCGGCTTTCTCGAGTCGATACCGCCGTATTGATCCGTGGCGAAAGTGGAACTGGAAAAGAACTGGTTGCTCAATCGCTTCACTATAGCGGCCCCCGCAAGGATAACCGTTTTGTAGCTATCAACTGCTCCGCCATTCCTGAAACATTGATGGAAAGCGAGTTTTTTGGACATGAAAAAGGCGCATTTACTGGAGCGGATTCTCGAAAAATTGGAAAATTTCAGTTCGCTGAGGGCGGAACATTGTTCTTGGATGAAATCGGTGAAATCCCACCTTCCATGCAAGTAAAACTTTTACGAGTACTTCAGGAAAAGAAATTCACACCCGTTGGATCAAACCGAGAAATTGAAATGAATGTTCGCATAGTCGCTGCGACAAATCGAAATCTTGAAGCCATGATCCGTGATGGCTCTTTTCGCGAAGATTTGTTTTACCGCTTGAATGTTTTACCAATTCAGCTGCCACCTTTACGGGAACGCAAAAACGATATTGAATCACTAGCCAAGTATTTCACTGATAAATTTAATCAAAGGTATCAGAAAAAAATCAAAGGAGTGAAAGACGATGCCCTTGCACTTTTAAAAGCCCATCGCTGGCCTGGAAATATCCGTGAATTGGAAAATGTCATGGAACACGCTTTTGTCTTGGAAACAGGTGACTTAATTTCAATCGAATCACTTCCTGAAAAAATCAGCTCTCTTGCCACTGAAAAATCATCTGGAGAAAAAGCCGGTGCACTGATCTCGCTTGAAACGGATGGATTGGTACCACTGGAAGGAAGCTCCCTCAGTTTCAAGCTTTCAGTACAAAAAATTGACTTTCAAGCGAGCAAAGAAGAGTTTGAAAAACAGTTTTTGACCGAAGCACTGAAGATGTTCAAAGGTAAAATCAATCAGACCGCGATTCATGCGAACATTCCTAAGAAAACGCTTCTTCGTAAACTTGAAAAATACGGAATCATCGCCAAAGACTATAATGATCAAGACTGATCTGTGATGGAGTGATGTTTCCAAACCGGATCTTCTGGGTTGGACTCCAAATAATCAATGATTCGAGCTACGGCTTTTTTTAATTCTTGAACCGCCTTTTCATAGTTTTGAAAAAACTGAACTGCAGTATCGATCGGATGGTCTACAAAATCAGTGATGACTTTAACCGGCATCAAAGGAATGCGATGATGCTCGCAAACCCATGCTATTGCTGCAGCCTCCATTTCCTTCACTAAAGCGTTGTTTTTAGACATCATCAAAGCATCTTCTTTTGAGTAATCCAGAGCGTCTCCAGTGGATACGTTAGAAAGTTCGTAATTAAACACTCGATTCATTGTTGAAATTTCAGCAGTCGGATAATTACCGCTCGCATAAGCCTCAAATTCAGGAATGGCGATTCGCCGAGAATGAAATGCAGCCTTGGGGTACCCCAGATACACCTGACCAATGTGAGCATTTCTCGATTCAAACCCACCCGCAGTTCCTGTATTCATCATTAACACTGGTCGAAAATGAGAGATGAGCACCTCTGCCAACATTGCTGCCGGAACTGTACCGATCGAATCCACTCCATGTCTTTGGTCAGGTCCAGCAATCCCAAATATCAACTGAAAAGAATTGGTTTTTGCGGAGTAAAAGCGAAAAGGATAGTGAGGTGAAGGTGAGGCAATCGGCATCGCCTTAAATTCCTTCAAAATAGGATCTGCTTCAATCTGCATTGCGAATTGGAGAGTGATCGTTTTCATAAATCATGATTTACCATAACTGAAATTAAAAAAGCCCGAGAACTGATCCCCGGGCTTTTTTTAAGAATATTGATGAATGAACTTATTGGGAAATCTTTGCTTTTGATTTCAATCCAGATACGTAAGCCTGAAGAATTTCACGCTGTACATCGGTACGCACCTTGGATTCCACCTCAGCGAATTCAGGAGTCTTTCCAGTTGTACGATCAACAACCTTGATCACATGATATCCAAACGAAGTTTTAACTGGACCAGCAATATCGCCTATTTTAGTTCCAAATGCCGCCTGCACGAAGTTTGGATCGAACATGTCACGAGAGAAAAACCCAAGATCTCCGCGATTATTCTTTGCTGAAGGATCCTTGGATTTCGCTTCTGCTATTTTTTGAAAATCAGCACCTGGTTTTTTAACTTCGGCAAGAACAGCCTCAGCTTCTTTTTCAGACTCTACCAGGATGTGCTGAGCATGAACCTGATCGGTACTGTAGTTGATCTTGAACTTAGAATAGTGACTTTTAACAGCCTCTTCAGTCACTTTGGGAGCAAGCTGTTTTTGAACCAGTAGGTTGACCAGAGCCTGTTTTTTAAACGCGTTCATGGCACTGATGAATTCTTTGGAGGTATCGATTTTTTTTGCCAACGCATCTTGGTACATCAGCTCTTGGTCGATCAAATTTGAAACCAATTGCTTACGAGTCCAAGGCTGTTTCAATAGGTTTTGCTTTTGCGCTTCTGGAATGTTGGAAACGACGTTTTGAAGATCTTCATCGGTAATGGCCTTACCATTCACTGTTGCCACATTAGCTGCATTTGCCACCAATTGTAGGGTCAGCATCAGAGTTGAGGTGAATAGAAAACTTAAAGTATGTTTTTTCATAGAGATTCCGTTCCTTATAAAAAAATTATGGCATGAATTTCAGTGGTTACAGCAATAAAAAAAGCCCGGGCAATCTGCACCGGGCTTTTTTTGAATTCTTTCGTCAAAAACTTGTCGCTGGAATTAGCGTTTAGAGAATTGATATCTCTTACGTGCACCAGAAAGACCGTACTTCTTACGTTCAACTTTACGTGAGTCGCGAGTAAGGAAACCGGCTTTCTTAAGAATTGGACGCATTGCTTTATCCAGTTCATTCAAAGCCTTTGCAACACCGTGACGGATTGCAGATGCTTGAGCAGAAATACCACCACCTGCTACGTTAACATAAATATCAAATTGACCGTTGTTGTTGGTCATATCCAAAGATTGCATTGCAATCTTCTGAAGAGCTGGACGTGGGAAGTAAGCTTCCAAAGAACGACCGTTCACGTTGATTAAACCAACTTCGCCTTTGCGGGGACGAAGATAAACGCGTGCAACCGCTGTTTTACGTTTTCCTACATTATTGATTTCTTTTTCCATTGTATAAACCCTTTAGATTAAGCTTTTTTAGCTGCTTTTTTTGCGAATACAGAACGGTATTTTGCAGCAGCAGTGATTTCAGTTGGCTTCTGAGAAGCATGTGGATGCTCTGTACCAGCATAAACTTTCAATTTCTTGATCTGGTGGCGAGCAAGGTTTGACTTGTTCGTCATTCCCCATACCGCACGAGTAATGATTTCTTCAGGTTTTGAATTCAGCATTTCACGAGCAGTGCGCTCTTTCAAACCACTGACATAACCGGAATAATCACGGTAGATTTTGTCGTCCATTTTGTTACGGGTGAAAACGATTTTGTCCGCGTTGATTACGACTACGAAGTCACCGGTGTCTACATGGGGAGTGTAAGAAGTTTTGTGCTTACCAGTAATGATTTTTGCAATCATAGATGCAAGACGTCCTACTACCTGATCTTTAGCATCGACGATGTACCATTTAGGAGCATTTGGGCCTTTAATTTCAAAGAAATGCGCGCCCGCTTTATTAGCCAAATAAGATTTTTGTTGAAACATAGCCTGAAAGAAATACCTGAGCTCGCAAGATGAGTCAATTTTTAAATTTAGTTTACACCGAGCGAAAAATAAAAAACGTTCGATTCGGCAAAGTTTCGAGAGAAAAGCTTAAATCCCCAGTCAAAGTTCACGGGTCCTACCGGAGTCATATAGCGAAGCCCCAAACCCGTCCCATACTTCAAAGCGCCCAAAGTAAAATAGTCAACATTTAGATTCCCTGCATCTAAAAAGGGGCCGACACTGAGGTTCGAAGTCGCCGAAAAGTCTAATTGTGTCCGATAGTTAACAAAGGTCATGAAGTTTCGAACCCGTCTCTCTTTATCGATTGCTTGGACGTTAATTTCTTGCTCGATATAGCCTCGCATCGAGTTCACCCCCCCCAATGCGAATTGCTTGATCAACGGTATAGAGAAGTCGCTCCCTGCTCCCAACGTGTTTGCAAAGTTCTTGAGCCACCCCCCTCTCACACTCGAGTACCAAACGACGCGAGGAATGAAATTCAAGTAAAAATCCGTTCGGGACTGAAAACGCCCATAACTCACCGGAAACGGAACTCCCTGAGAACCTAAAATCGTGTTCGCATACTCAAAAGAGGCTGTGGAAAAAAATCCTCTTCTAGGAGTGAGAGGATGATCCCTTAAATCCAATCGAATTGCTGGAGTGATCGTACCAATCCTGATTTGCTGATTTTGAGTATCATCCACAGCATTGAACTGACGAATCTGCTCAATCGTATAAGTCAAACTGCCCTGCAGTTTTTTTGAATTGAGCAACATTCGGTCCAACGTCGCTGAAAACCCGTAAGTTTCAGCATCAAACGCGCGGTACTGACGTCTTTCTGCAGTCAAGTTTGGTCGCAACGTTGTTTCACCCAAAACGAACCATGGCCAAACATACCCTGCTTGTACTTTGAATTCAGTAAACCGGTAATTCACTACACGACGGTTTCCACTGATACTAAAAGCCCATGAATGATTGAGTCCCCAAAGGTTGGAATATGAAACCTCACCAAATACACGAAGACCGAGATCGTTTCGAAATCCCATACCCACAGCCAAATTGCCTGGAACCGATTCAGATACAGAGACCTTCAGGTTTTTATAATTAGGCCCCTTCTCACTCGGAACTAATTCGATTGAAACTTGGCTGAAAATCCCTAGCCTTCTCAATCGATCTTCGGTCTCAAGAAGCTTTTCTTCGGAAATGGGATCATCCAGACGAAGTAAAACTTCACGATCAATCACCATTTGCTTGGTGTAATCCAACCCAAAAACCTGGATTCCACCGTAAAACGACTGCGTCCCTTCTTCGAGAACGATATTGATGATCGCAAATTGGTTTCTTTCAGTATAAACGACGAGTTCTCCTGAATTTTCATTCGTGATCTTCACATCAAGATAACCCAAATTTCGATATGCTTTTTTGACGGCTTCTAGTCCAGCCTCTAAACCGGAAAGACTCAATGGTTGATCTTCAAGGACTCCCAGCAATCGATTCAATTCACTGCTCGGTATCACCTGATTTCCTGAAAAATCCACCGATTGGGTGATGGTTTGAACTCCCTCGTTGATGAAAATCCTAAGATTGACATCTTTGTCATCCCGCTCTTCCGTTTTAACCGCAATCAGTTTTGCAGAAAGGTATCCCCGTTTTTTCAACTCCTCAATCATCGCCTTACCTGCGGCGTCGATCATCTTTTCATTGTAAATTCGAGATTGCAGACGATCACTTGCGTTCGCAAAAAACAAATCCTCTAACTCATCCGAGCCGAGGCTTTCTTGACCATCAAAGATAACGTTGCGTATTCGAACCTTGGGTCCCTCTTCAATCTTGAACATCACTTTCTTGGGTTCGTTTCCCTCGGCCTCGAATGAATAAGGTACGATGGAAACGGATCTAAACCCATATTCCAAGTAGTGATCTTTCAGTCGATTCATCAATACGGTTATATAATCACGCCCCAAACCGATCTGACGTTGCTCATCCATGACCGCTGAAAGCTCATTCCTTGAAAAGTGATCGTTTCCGGTAACTGAAAACAGGATTCTTTGTCCAAGACTGACCCTGAAAATCACTTTGTACGATCGATCCCCCACAAACTCGGTTTTTACATCAATCACTCTGGTATCAATGAAATCCTGACTAAGCATGGTCACTTCAATCAGTCTTTGCATATCTTTCAAGCGATCGCGGTCCAACAATTCGTTGGGTTTCAAATCAATCTTGGTTTGAATTTTTTGAAGAAGCTCCTTAGAGATTTGCTCATTGACTGAGTTCACACTGACACTCGCAATTCTCAAAGGTGCACCCAAATTGACTTGGTACTTTAATACCGTCTTTAAATGCTGGCCTTTTTCCAGTGAGTCAGAAATCTGTACGTCCACATACCCCTTACCCACGAGGTAATCCTTTATCTTTTCAAGAGAATGATTATTTTTTTTCTGATCAAATTCATCTCCGGGAATAAACTCCGTCATCGTCTTCAAGTTTTGCACTTGTTCTGACGGTAACCCTTCCGCTTCGATTTTGATTTCTTCGATCGGTGCCGCACTTACTGAAATCGTCATGAAAAAAAGACTGATCCAGAATAGCTTCATTTGAACCTTTTGTTTAATTTCAAATCCAAACCAAAAGAAGTTCGGGTTTCACGGGTATTGACCTCTTCAAAGTTGTTCCAGACCCCCTGAACGGAGACCGAATTGCCTAGAAGATATTCCGCATTCACTTCTCGTTGAACCTGATTTCCGACACCCACCGTGCTTCCGATCGATATACCAATCTTTCTGCCTACCTGCCTCTTCAAAACTAATTTAGGTGCGGCCACATTACTGGATCTGTTTTGAGGAGAAAAAATACTGCTGGCAGACTGACTATCGACCGCCTCCTCCACATCAAATTGAAAGCCTGTTTTACTCTGAACATCTTTTCCAAATTCCAAAGAGTGAAGAACCAGCGAAGCGGCCTCTCCTTGATTGACATAACTTCGATCCATGGATCGGAATCGACTTCCATCGGAAGAGGTCGAACCGGAAGCCAAAAGTGAGAAAATATCATTCTGGGAAAGATAAGGAGTACTGGTGAATTCCGCTTTCCAGGAATCCGATTTCCCATAAGCCAGAACTCGAACCTTGTAATTATTGATCTCTGAAATGGCCGATACGTTGAACTTTGGTTTTAGTGCATACGGATCATCAAAAGTGATTTTAGCGCTCTCTAGAATAAACGGACGATCTCGAAAAAGAATTTTTCCCTGGACCAGCTGACCTTCACCAAGAAGTTTTGGATCTTCGGCTGGCCCCACCAGCCTGATTTTTCCACGAAACTCCCCATCCATGATTTCATTTCGAACAAAAAACCCCTGAGGAGCGTTGACGGATAAATTCAGAGTAAATATTTCATTAATTTTCTGTTTATCAGGATCCACGGGAGCAAAACGCTCAGTTCTTCCTCCTCCCGCTCCACCGGACTGGCTAAAACTTTTGGTCCACAATCCCTGAGTCAAATCCAACGTTCCATTGATCGAATAAGGCGGATGATCACCCTTGATCAAAACACTTCCTCTGACCTGGGCAAGATCGATCGGCTGCATTTTGATCTTGTTGTTTTCAAACTTGGCATGAAGATCAATGCTCGGAAACTTACTGGTATACGTATAAATTTTACCATTCAAGGAAAACAGTTCTTCACCGAGAAACCCCTGAACACTGGAAACATCAATCAGGTTTTGGCTAATTTTGATTTTTCCTTCGATCTCTTCAAATGGGGTTTGCATCCAGCGCATGAGACCATAAGTATTCTGGAACGAAAGATCACCATTCATTTTCAAGTCCTTCAGAGGACCTGAAATCCTCAGGGAAACAGCACCCTTTCCATTTACTTTTTGAATGGAGGAACTGAAAACTTCAGCAAGTGCAAGATCCACTTCCCCATTTAACTTGAGATCAATATCCCCTCTGGCCCCTTCTCCGGATAATACCAATTCACTTTGATTGGTTCTAATACGGGTAGGATTGATCTGAAAGTAACCTAGTTGAATTCCGGTTTGAATAGGCTCCATTAATGACAATTCAAATCCGGTTTTTCTGAGAACATATTTTTTTAGGATGATTTCACCTTTGGCAAGTTCCGACTGGGTGCTGAGAAAATCATATTGAATTCTACCATCCACCAATCCCAACAACTGGGTATCATCCAGAAGTTTCGGATTCAAAATGAGCAAAAGAGGAGTGAAATCGAGATTGCTAAAATCAACGGTTATACTGGAAGGCTGCCTCGGAGTCAGAGCATACTTCAAAGCTCCCCTTAATTTTTGTCCGAAAAGCTCTATATTTGCCCGAAGCGTGCTTTCATTGAGTTCAAAACTAAATGATGTTGGGTCCAAGACTTCGCCTTTGACTCGAGTCTGATAAAATCTGCCGGTCGTATTCGAAGTCAGATGGCTTAACCGACCTGAACCGACACTTTTAATTTCAATTTTGGAACGTGCCGGAACCTCTAACCTTTCAAAAAAGTCGATGTCCGCAAACGAAAATGAATCCGTAGTGAAAATCCAGTCGAGTTCATTTGATTTAGAATCAAACTCGACCATGCCCTTGATGGATCCCGCTGATTTAGTCAGCGTCACATCCCGAGCATAGTAAGTGCCCTGATCATAACCTGCGTTCATCCGAACCTTACGGGCACGCTCACCAAGATATCTCCAATCTGTTCCTTCTAATTTGCTTTCGATGATCATTTTCGCGAACTCGGTCTTACCATGCACCAAGACTGATCCGTGCACTTCGCCCTTTAGTTCGTCTGGATACCAAGAAATCAAGGATGTGTACTTCCGTAAAACAGCACTCAGATCTTCCGTTCGTCCGGTATTAATGGTCGCAGGAATCCGAATCTCACTTTCACTGCTCAAATCAACAAAACCATCCTGAACAGAATAAAATGTTTTTCCTTGTTTAGCATGAATACCGGCAAATCGTATTTCGTCAGCCAGCTGGTCATAAGTGATTCTTCCGGTAAGTTCACCCAGATTCAGTCCTACATATTCCGCATTTTTCAGGATTGGATCAAAATCCAAAATCACACCTTCGGTGCTTCCTGAAATATGGGTTGTTAGCGTTCCATTTCCACGGATGGGAATTTCGGCAATTTGATCCACATCACTTAAATCCACATTTCCTTTAACCCGTAGATCAAAGCCGGCTTTTCCGCCAATAAAGCCATTAGCCTCAAAACTGGTGTTTTTCATGGCAACCAAGACTTTTTCAAAATCAACTTTTCCCGATCCTTTTTTCATCGTCATCAATCCCTTGATTTTCAGAGGTTCTTTCGGTTTGATGATATGAAACAACGGGCGATTGACTTTGTATTTCTGATTCGTAAAAGCAAAATTCTTTACGGTAATCTCGGGCTTGATTTCTAAGCCGCTCTTTTTGAACGAAAGGTCCACCGAACCATCCAGATCACTTTGCAATGAATAAATATCCTTGAGAATAAAACCCGCAGTCCAATGAAGAGGGGCATTTTTAAACGAAACTTTTGCCTTTAACTGCTCCAACGGTGAGTGGAGAGAAAATTTGGTTTCTTGTAACCGAATTTCGCCGCCCTTTTCTTTTTCCTTTTTTTCATAAAGAAAAAACTTTTTCAGTTGAATCATTTTTTCAGAAAGATCGAGATCACCTTCACCTTCCAGCGATGCCGCAAAGCAATCTTTCCAATTCAGGTTTTGGCCACTGATTTTAAAACTGGTTTTCAGGGATTTCTCAAACTCCTTTAATTTACCCTTGGCAGCAACTGCCCCTTCAACCGTACCACTTGCCTCTGATGTGATATCATACGCAGAAAGAAAGTCGTGCAAGTCGGCCTTCATACCCGTATTCAATTCAAACACGAGTGGATCCTTTGGATCGAGAACATCCCCCGTCACCGTTCCCTCTGCCGTGATTTCCAGTCCTGACATGTTGATTCGAAGAGGTCTTAGTCGCACTCCCTCTTCAGTCAAAACCAGATTCCATTCAAGTTCTTGCGCGGCCTGGATTGGAAAATCGGATACATTTTTTGGAATATTGAATTTGACGGCTTTTACCAGTGCTGATGAAGTCAACAGACCGTTCTTTTTCTTTTTTTCCTTATGTGCGATCAGGCTCTTGACCACAAACTCGGATTCGATTTTCTGATTCGGAACAGCGGGACTTTCAATCGAAATATGAACATAAGTGTTTTCAAGTTCGATTCCGTTTACTTGCAATTCAAAGAGCTCACTCCAACTGGTCGGACTTCCTTTTTTCTTTTCTGTTTTATCTTTGAAAAAATCTGAAAAGACTTCTAAATCCAATGAACCTTGCTGAATGACCACGTTCGAAACTTGAATCGTGCCTGACAGCATTTGAATCGGCTCAAAATGAACTCGCATCTCTTTGGCTTCAATTCTTGCCTCGATCGGTTTTTTCAAGACATTGTTTTTCTGGATATTCAACTGTGGATTGGTAATTCCAATTCCTGGCGGGAAAAAATAAAGTTTTAAATTACTGAAGTCGCCTTTGAGGCCAAAAGCCTCCGGTGATTTTTTTGAAATGAATTCCTTGACGATTCCGGCAAAACGACCACTTTCAAGAAACTGAATTCCTCCGATGAAGGATGCAGTCACGATTCCAAGAAAAAAACCAATAGCCAGTTTGAGTTTTTTCTTTTTCATATCCGCTGGCCAAGCACCTTGATTCTTTGCTGAACATCTTTAAAATTCGGCTCTGCTTCCTGAACTTGCTGAAACCAAGATCTGGCCTTAGATGATTCCCCTAATGCTTGTTCAGCAATTCCCATTGCATAGTACAAGATGATTTTTTTCTCGTGCTGAGGTTCTGGTTCCAAGAGGATTGGTTCTAGATAGATCTTTGCATCGAAAGGTCGTCCTATCTGGATCGACACTTGAGCGCGCGGC
>CAZZLF010000023.1:0-11079 GCA_964654965.1 uncultured Bdellovibrio sp. | reverse complement strand
TTGAAAATCGTTTTTGATGGTGATTTCGCTTTACTCAATCAACTCTATCAACCGATCAGCCAATAAATTCTTAGAGTGTTTTCAAGTACTCAAGCAGGTCTTCCTTATCAGATTCAGGAAGATCCACCAGTTTTTCATGCCCTTGATTCGACTGCCCTTTCAAAGACGTATCGTAAATCCATCGACCACCCTGTTGATAATCATGGATCAGAGATTTCAACTCCTGATCTGAT
The DNA here is from genome assembly GCA_964654965.1 of uncultured Bdellovibrio sp. Classification (GTDB taxonomy): domain Bacteria; phylum Bdellovibrionota; class UBA1018; order UBA1018; family CAIMNF01; genus CAIMNF01. The sequence continues at coordinate 10,846 of CAZZLF010000023.1, read as the reverse complement.
TGAGGCATGGTCAATCCGCCTCTTTTCGGGTCAAAACGATATTTTTCTCCTGCATTCTTCAAAGAAAACAATTTTGGACGTTTACTAGCTGGCTCAAGCAAGTCCCTCAAAGTTGGAACTGAGGCATTATGCAGATAAGGAAATCTTGCCCAAATCGCATGCAATCGAGGAGCAACATACATTCTTTTTCCTGCGTACTGAGAAGGGCGAATCAAGTCTGCCAAAGGACTCGTTCTTACCTTGTCCAAAAAATCGTCTGTTACATAATCCAGCCGATCAGAATCGGTTCCCACCTTTTCCAAAGGAATCACCTTTGGCGCTTGATAAATTGGATTTCCATTCTGGGCATACTCATACGTTCCATGGCATTTAGCGCATGTTCGTTCAAAAGTGATTTTTCCTTTTTCAGCCCGAATTAAATCGATGGCAAAAGGGTATCGAGGCGGCTGTAGGGCGCTGATGAGCTGATTTGCCCGTTCCACTCTAGGGAAATAGTTTCGAATGGTCTGGGCAGACTGCCCGGCGGTAAGCTCCACCCCAATAATCCATCCGGGAGGATGCCCTTCACCGATTGCATCAGAAAACTGACCAACTTCGAGTTTTTTCTCAAATCCAAACCAGGACGGCACCTTCACTGCGCCTTTGAATCCATGATTGGGTATTTCCTGACCAGCAACCTCATAAAACCAGCTGCCAACGAGTGAAACTGGAACTAAGCCTTGGGTACTGGCACTCATTCGAGGATCATTTAATTTCTGCATGAGGCGGATCGAGCTATCCTCAATGTCCCGATAGTGCTGAGACTTCTTCTTTAAATGAGTCTTAGCCAATAAATCAGTCCATTTTTGATAAGCGGTTTCAATACGAACTCCATCGATACCGATCTGTGCAGGATCAATATTCTTATTTCCAATACCAATGATGTATTGGCCAGCTGCTTTTCCGCTGTGACAAGCAACACACCCTAGAACGCCGACCTTGAGTTTTCCATCTCTCACGGTCTTGATGCCGACCAGCTGTCCCTGATGTTCCTGAATTCCCCATCTGCGGGCCAAAACAGACAAAACCTCATCGTCAGCCATCGTTCCGCCAATGATGGAACGAATGAATTCCACGCGATTGAGAATTCCGGGTGTCAGATGCATTCCACGGCTGTCGGAATAAAAATCCAGTTGAAACAACTCTTTGTTCGCTTCTTGACCATGAACGAGGCCAGAAAAAAACAACATCAGACACAAAATAACAAGTGTTGGAAACTTCATGGAGAGCGAACCTATCATACTCATGGAAAGACTCAAAACTTCAAAAGAGGGGTGATATTACGAAGAAAAATCCTGATTTCTACCAAAACAAATAAAAAAAGCCGCCAGGTTTCCCGGGCGGCTTTTTTAAAAATTAGGCTTTGAAAAATTATTTTTTCTTAGCAACTGCTTTTTTCTTAGCTGTTTTAGCAGCAGGTTTAGCAGTTTTTTTCTTAGCAGCAGTAGTAGTTTTTTTCATATTTATATTCTCCTGCCCCCGACAATAACTCATTCTGCAATTCCCGCAAGAATTATTTTTGTGAGTCTATTTTTTTTCAATATATTTTTTCAGGCGTTTACTTAGGGTTTCAATCAACTTCATCGCCCATGCAGGTTTCTGGTAAATTGCCCGATCAAACGTGGCTAGTGGAATTTCAATCAATTCTGAATCTTCTAATGCGATGATACTCGCTGATCTGGGTTCAGCATTGAAATAGGCCATTTCTCCGAAGAATTCGCCTGGATTTATTTCACCCAATATCGTTTTTTGTCCCTGAGTATTTAATTGGAAAGCTTGAAGTTTTCCTTTTTTCAAAATGTAGACCTGGTTAGCAGGATCGCCGATTTTGATGATCACATCCCCCATTTTTACATTTTTTAAGACGTAGGGCGTGGCATGAGCATCAAAGCTGAATTTAAATGCTTTTTTTACAGCTATTCTCCACTGTTCATCCACAGGAGCCACATCAAAAAATTGGAATTTACCGAGCATCATTTCATCCAAAAAACCTTCTTGATCCTTTACGGAACCAATAACAATGAACGAAGTCTGAGAAAGTTCATGCAAAGTCGCTCCATCTTTGAGAATTGAATTACCTGAAAGAAATTTCTGATCAGAAACAACCAAATGAGGAATCTTTAACTTCATTTGATGGTCATAATCAGCTTTGTTTGCAATCATGTGAACTTCGATATCGAGATAGTCGGTCATAAACCATCTCTCTAGATCATTGCGCTTTTGTTCGTCACTGATTGCCAGGAAAAGAGTAATATTAGATGATGAATCTGAGCTCATTTTTTCATGATACGGTCAAGCCTTGAACTGGTCAACCGGAGGGATTTCCTGATGGCGGCCCTTAAATGTTCCCAGATACACTACTTCTTCGAGCCATCTCAACTCATCGGCCAATTCGTCTTTCTCGATCAACTTATACCAATGACGGTTTGGAGCATCCCAACGATAATTCCTGTTTTTCAAATGATCTTTGGATTCAAAGGGAGATTGGCTGGCAATCACGTTGACCATGGTTTTTCTGGCTTGATTTAAAAGTTCCAGTAGATAAGGGTTACCATCCATTTGGTTCTTAAGGCTTAGCAAGTAGATCAGTGAATCAGAATCACTGAGAGCCCGGTGGGAATCATTGAAAAAACCATGATAAATCGAAAGAACTTCTAGCTTTTGCGAAGTGTATCCTTTGCTCTCCCAATCAATCTGTTTGAATGAACAGCCCCAAACTTTTTTCGGAGAAACCTCTGAGAATCGATCAATGAAGGGGCGATCAAAACCAGCATTATGGGCAATAATGATGCTTGAGTTTATCAATAATTGATCAACTGCGGACCAATCAATCAACTGTCCTTTAACCATTTCATCCGTAATACCGGTAATGGCAGTCACCTCTTGACTCAATGGGATTCCAGGATCCTGAAAGCTGGCATAGCTTTCACCGAAACTAAGAACTTCTCCAGTGATGCGATTGAATTTGAACTGACGAACGCCAATCTCAATCACTTGATCTTGAGATTGATTTAATCCCGTGGTTTCAACATCCAAGATCGATCCAACACGAACCGAATCCGGGTTGGCAGCTTCCCATTCTAAAGAATAATATTCGGGAAATTGAAAATGATGAGGTTCAAGACGATGAAGAGTTACGGTTTTGCCATCAGACGATTTACCGATCCACTGAAATGCCATGAGAGCAATTTCGATGAATTAAGGGAGATTGACAAGAAGAAAGATAGATCATCCGATCAACTGGTTTTGAACCAGATATTCTGCAATTTGAACTGCATTGGTCGCCGCTCCTTTTCGAAGATTATCGGCTACAATCCAGAGATTTAAAGTATGGGGGTTGGACTCATCCCGACGCAGGCGACCGACCCAGACCTCATCCCGCTGATGGGAATCTATGGGCATCGGATATTCAAATCTGGATGGATTATCCTTCACCAGGATACCAGGGGTTTCTTCGAGAATTCGTCTCACTTCCTTCAGATCAAAATCTTTTTCAAACTCCACATTCACGGATTCCGAATGTCCGCCCATCACCGGAACCCTGACCGTGGTCGCAGTAACCCGCAAATCAGGCTCTCCAAGGATTTTGCGAGTCTCATTGACCATTTTCATTTCTTCCTTGGTATATGCATTTTCTAAAAACACATCCACCTGCGGAATCAGATTCATGTCGATCGGGTACATGTAGGCCATTTCACCCTGTATCCCTTTGCGTTCATTCATGAGCTGACTGACAGCTTTCACACCCGTTCCCGTAACCGACTGGTAAGTAGAAACCACAATGCGCTTGATTTTATATCGGCGATGCAATGGTGCCAGTGCCATCACCATTTGAATGGTCGAACAATTCGGATTTGCAATGATTTTGTCACTTTTTGTCAGCACAGAGGCATTGATTTCGGGAACCACCAGTTTTTTCTTCGGATCCATTCTCCATGCGGAAGAATTGTCAATCACCGTTGCACCGACCGCTTCAAAATCAGGGGCATACTGAAGAGAAGTTGACCCTCCTGCAGAAAAAATGGCGATGTGAGGGCGCAATCGAATTGCTTCTTCAATAGAAACCACTGGGTAGGAACGCCCATTGAACTCGATTTCTTTTCCGACACTTTTTTGTGATGCTACAGTAACCAATTGGGTGACAGGAAACTTGCGCTCAGCAAGCACTCTCAACATGACTCCACCTACCAACCCTGTTGCTCCAACCACTGCGACTTTCATAAAGTTAATTTAATCTTATTTACTCAAGGTGGCGCAAGGTCTAAAATCAACTCATGAGTACCTCAGGATGGGTCGTTCATAAATTTGGCGGAACCAGCGTAGCCAATGCTGACCGCTACAGGGATGTTTCCAAAATCATTTCGCAGGATCACGCTTCACGTAAGGGCGTGGTGGTTTCTGCCATGAGCGGAGTCACGGATGCGTTGATCGCACTGGTTCAAGGAGCCAAGACTCGGGATGAGCAATACTTGGAAAAAGTAGAAGCTCTAAAATTAAAACACTTTCAAACCATCGATGCCCTTTTGCCAGATGGCTCCTCCATGATCGACGGCTTAAAGAAAATCATCGAGGCTGATTTCAATGACATCAAAGAGGTTCTTCGCGGAGTCTGGCTATCGAGAACTGCCTCCAATCAGACGATAGAATTGATTTCTGGTTATGGAGAAATCTGGTCAGCACAATTTTTAAACGCCCTTCTTCAATCCCAAGGCAAAAATTCAACCTGGCTGGATGCTAGGACTGTTTTGACCGTCATACCTAGCGACGCGAACGTAAACGTGGACTGGAATATCAGTCGTGAAAAAATTGCGGAGTGGCTTAAAAAATCCTCGCATGAATTTGTCGTCATCACCGGTTTCGTAGCCTCGACTCAAGAAGGAATTCCAACGACTCTTCGCCGCAATGGAAGTGATTATTCAGGATCAATTTTTGGATCTCTCTTGAACGCTTCTACCATTACGATCTGGACGGATGTTGACGGCATTCTCACTGCTGATCCTCGTCTGGTTCCCGATGCCGTTTTACTCGAAGACATCAGTTACAACGAGGCGACCGAACTTGCTTACTTCGGCGCCAAAGTCGTTCACCCGAGCACCATGGCACCGGCGATTGAGAAAAAAATCCCGATCTGGATTCGCAACACCTTTCGCCCCCATCTTCCTGGAACGAAAATCCATGAAAAATCTGAATCCAAACTTCCGGTCAAGGGTTTCTCGATCATCAATCAGATTGCTCTAATCAATGTTGAAGGTACAGGAATGATCGGAGTGCCAGGAGTCGCAAACCGCCTATTTGGATCCCTTCGTGAAGTCAATGTTTCGGTCGTGATGATTTCACAAGCGAGTTCAGAACACTCCATTTGTTTTGCCATACCTCAATCGCAATCCAAAATTGCCAAGGAAACTGTAGAAAAAGCATTTTTTGCTGAACTTCATCATGGTCAGATCCAAACCGTCAGCGTGAAAGAAAATTGCTCCATCCTTGCAGCTGTCGGAGACAACATGGTTGAAAAGCCAGGCTCTGCTTCCACATTTTTTTCAGCACTGGCTCATTCCGGAGTGAGCGTGCGGGCGATTGCCCAAGGATCTTCAGAACGAAACATTTCCGCTGTGATCGATGAATCAGATGCCAAGAAGGCACTTCGGGCAGTTCATTCTGGCTTCTACTTGTCGAATCAAACAATTTCAGTAGGGATAATCGGTGCCGGACTCATCGGCAGCACTTTGCTCAGCCAAATAGAATCCCAAATGGCACGTCTCAAAAAAGAATTTAAAATCGATCTACGGGTTCGTGGAATCATGAACTCAAAAAAAATGCTGATCGATCAACAGGATATTCCCCTGAATTCCTGGAAGGCATGGATGGAAACGAAATCGATTCCTTCCCAGATTGACACCTTTGTCGAAAATGTACGTGCTGATCACATTCCTCATTGTGTATTGATCGATTGCACTTCCAATGAGGAAATCGCCCGTCAATATCCAAAATGGATGAAGATGGGATTCCACATCATCACACCCAATAAAAAATCCAACACCGGAAGCATGGAACTTTACCGTGAAATTCGTTCTGTAGCTCAGGAAAAAAACCGCCGTTTTCTTTACGAAACCACAGTGGGCGCAGGATTACCGATCATCAATACCCTTCAAGATTTACTTCATACGGGTGATCGAGTTTTGCAGATTGAAGGAATTTTTTCTGGAACGCTTTCCTACCTCTTCAATACTTTTTCCAAGAACAAGCCTTTTTCTGAAACGGTGAAAGAAGCAAAACGCCTTGGTTACACCGAACCCGATCCTCGTGATGATCTTTCCGGAACTGATGTCGCGAGAAAGTTGATTATTCTAGCCCGAGAATGCGGAATGAATGTGAATCTTGAGGATGTTCAAGTCCAAAGCCTTGTCCCTGACTTCCTCAAATCAATGGATGCTTCAACTTATCTTTCTCGATTAGTGGAACAAGATGCGGAGATGCTGGCGAAGTTGGAACATGCAACTCAAAATGGTGAAGTGCTTCGCTTTGTAGGAATCATTCCTGAGAACAGAATGCCGAGGGTAGAACTTAAGAGTTATCCTGCTACTCATCCGTTTGCCCGTATCAGCGGAAGTGACAACATCGTTGCTTTCAAAACTTCGCGCTATCATGATCAACCTCTCATCGTTCAAGGACCAGGAGCAGGTCCTGAAGTGACCGCAGCGGGAGTTTTTTCTGATTTACTTCGACTCTCTACTTTCTTGGGAGCCAACCGATGATTCTGGATATGGAAAGCGCAACCGCTTTTGCACCAGCAACCTGCGCGAATGTCGCAGTTGGATTTGATTTACTTGGATTTCCCGTCGATGGAATTGGAGATAGAGTTACCGTCTTTCGTACGGGAAAGCCAGGAGTGGAAATTCTTGCAATGGAGGGCGGATCAGCGTCCTTGATCCCAAAAGATCCTCAACAAAATACAGCAACCGTGGGGCTGATTCAAATGTTGAAAGATGCCCGTGCTGATTTTGGATTTTCTGTTCACATTCAAAAAGGAATTCCGATGAGTTCCGGCATGGGAGGATCAGCCTCATCTGCCGTTGCGGCAGTGGTCGCTGCCAACTCACTGCTTCCGCAACCCTTCAAGGAAGAAAAATTATTTCATTATGCCATGATGGGTGAAGCTGTAGCGAGTGGTGGTTTTCACGGTGACAACATTGCTCCTTGTCTTTTTGGCGGGCTCACGCTTTGTCGTTCGATTGATCCGCTCGATATTGTTCATATTCCAGTCCCAAAAGATATTTTCTGCGTGTTGATTCATCCTGATCTACAGGTCAGCACCAAAGAATCCCGTGGCAAATTGAAAAAAGATGTTTCCTTAAAAGATCACGTGCTTCAATCGGCTGCATTGGGCGGATTCATTGCAGGCTGTTTCCAGAAAGATCTAGACCTGATCCAGCGTTCTTTTCAAGACATCATCATCGAACCCCAACGGGCCTCACAGATTCCAGGCTTCATTGAAGCCAAAGCCGCAGCGTTGGCTTCAGGTGCAATCGGCGCAGCCATTTCAGGATCTGGTCCAAGTGTATTTTCCTGGGCAAGATCTTGGACCGATGCTGAAAAGATCCGGGATCTCATGCTCGCAGAATTCCACAAAAAAGGTCTGAAAACTCATGCATGGATTTCTCCCATCAGCCCGATCGGTGCGAGGTTGGTGGTTTGAAGTTCATCAGCACTCGTGGACAATCCCCAGCAGTTACGGTTTCTCAAGCGGTTCAAGCAGGTCTGGCAACCGACGGTGGTCTTTACGTTCCTGAGTTTTTTCCAAGATGGGATGGAATTTCATCTGATCCTGCTTCTGTTCTGGCCCCTTTTTTCAAGAACGATCCACTGGAATCTCAACTGAAATCGATTTGCGAAAACGCATTCAACTTTCCGATCCCTTTACGAGAACTAAAACCAGGACTTTCCGTTTTAGAATTGTTTCACGGACCAACAGCCGCCTTTAAAGATGTGGGGGCACGTTTTCTTGCTGAATGTCAGAGTCGCATGAGTTCCTCTGATCGTTTGGTGATGGTGGCAACCTCGGGCGATACCGGTGGCGCCGTAGCAGCAGCGTTTTTTAACCGCCCACAAGTGAAGGTGATCATTTTATTTCCGAAAGGAATGGTTTCAGCACGCCAAAAAAAACAACTCACTGGTGGGGGGGGAAACATCACCGCCTATGAAGTACGAGGTACTTTTGACGATTGCCAGCGGATGGTGAAAGAGGCTTTCAAAAATGCAAGATTTACTTCGCAGGGACTAACATCAGCGAACAGCATTAATGTTGGTCGCTTACTTCCTCAGATGACCTATTATGCGAAAGCCTCGGTCGATCATTTTCAAGCCTCGGGTGAAAAACCAGGGTTCATCATACCATCAGGAAATCTTGGAAATGCGGTTGCGGCTTTATGGGCAAAAAAATGTGGTTACCCGATTGGTTGTATCGTGATGTCGACAAATGCAAATCGCGCCATCGAAGATTATCTGGAAACTGGCAAGCGCGCTCCCCATGTTACGATTGCGACATTGGCAAATGCGATGGATGTCGGAAACCCGAGTAACCTGGAAAGAGCGATTCACCTTTATCCTAATCTTCAAGATTTCAATCGAGATGTCCGGGCATTATCCGTGAGTGATTCCGAAATTTCTGCGACCATTTCAAAGTGGGCTACAATTGGCGAAATCTGGTGCCCGCACACTGCAACTGCGGTGAAAGCGTGGGAACAGATGCAGTTGAAAAATGAAGCTTATCAAGTTGATGGCGTTGGTTCAGAATCTGATTTTAATTCGGGATCAGGTGCTGAAACTTCGGGCGCCCGAAGTGATTCCCCTCACTGGATCATTGCTGCTACCGCTCACCCGGCCAAATTTGAAACCATCGTGGAACCGTTGATCGGAAAACCGGTTGCCGTTCCTGAATCCCTTTCCAGCCTTCTCAGCATGCCATCTCAATGCACCGAGATTGACGCCAACCTCGATCTGGTTCGGTAGAGATCTGCCTCAGGGCTTCCCTATACTTCTACGTAAACCCTCCTATCTCGCATAGGCCTCCCCGTTTCCCCCCTCCCTCTGCAGTTTTCTCATTCCCTGCCCTCATTTCAATTTTCTAAATATGACATTGCCCCATGATAAAATATAGGCTAGAGTAAAAAGAGTGAAGCAGGGTAAGTTATCGGAATCTCTACCGTTAGGATCCAAGGAACGCTCGAAATCGAAACGCGATTTTGAAGCTCCAACTTCTCATGGCGGCCGCGAATCGGTAGGTAAACGCAAAACCACCCGCCCCTATTCTCCGAAATCCTCGATTCACATCGTCTTGAAATCCAAACGCGCACGCGGGACCTGGTCACTTCGCCACCGCAAAAACCAATCAAAAATCACCGCGATGATTTATGTCTACGCCGCCCGCTTCAAGGTGCATGTGTACCGGGCCGCGAATGTCGGAGACCATATTCACCTGCTCGTGAAGTCGAGCGATCGCAAGGCGCTGGCCGATTACTTGCGCGTTTTAGCCGGAAGAATCGCGGTCACCGTTTCTGGCGCGCAAAAAGGCGTGAAACGCATCGGAAAATTCTGGGATCATTTGTGTTGGAGCCGTCTGGTGAAATGGGGCCGCGAGTTTCACGTGGTTCAACGCTACGTTTTCGCCAATGAACTTGAGTTTTTAGGCAAACACATCCGCGAGGCCGTGAGAAGGAACCCGTATCTGATTCCGGATCCTGGTGAATACTCCGGGTGAATCCAAACGAATATAGCAATGTATTAATTTTCAATGCTTTCAGTTGATCATTCACCTGTCCAAACTTAATCTACACCTGCCCAAACTTTAGACACAAAAACCGCTTCTATTCCCCTTAAACCGCAGTTGGGCTGGCATCTCCTTTGCTTTATCTCAAGGTGTAGGGAAATGTGAGGGTTTATGAAATTAGTAAAATTAGTATCAGTAATGGTTTTGGCTTTAGCCATCGGAGCTTGCGGAAACGCTCCTGTCTCCAGTTACGATCTTCGTAAAAGCGATTTTGGCCAAATCACCGATCTCGATTCTGAAAACGGCTACTATACTGAAGCACAGAAGTGTTCAGTAACACCGAACATCACTTCTTCTCAATCTGATGCTCCGTTAAATTCGTCTTTTCGTGCGTGTAAAAGCACATCAGAAAGCGGTTCTCTAAGCATAAAAATCTTTTCTACTGCGGAAAATTCTCAAAATGTCTGCGTTTTCGCTCTCCAAGCGATAAACGGGCTTTTATATCCACTAGTATTGAATCAATATTCCAACACGATCAATCGATTTGCGGTTCAGTGCGGAAATACCAATTCTCAAACTGGAACTACCCTTAACTTTGGAAATCTTCCATTAGGCGGAATCGTGATCGTCAATCAGGGTAACGAACTTCAAATGGCAAATTGCATGATGATGGGAAACATCAGCACTTGTGCAGCCAATTTTGGAATTATCTACAGCAGAGGATCCCTCTAACTCAATTTCACCCTCAACCTCAACCCCTACTAAAAAAACGCACTTGTTCTAATGAACGGTGCGTTTTTTATTTTCCGGTTCTGAACTCAAGATGGAGTGGTCTGAACTATTGAGAATTTCCTTCTTTCCATGCCGACAAAGCTCCATGAGCTGGCGATCCTTAGTTGGAAAAGCATCAATGATTTCGATCTGGGTATCGTCAACTGCGTCCTTGGCAATCACAATATACCAGTAGTTTGAATCATGCTCATATTCCCTGATAAAATGATAAACCCTTTTTTTATGGTTGGATGTTGAAAAACTCCAAAGTTC
>CAZZLF010000022.1:0-11283 GCA_964654965.1 uncultured Bdellovibrio sp. | reverse complement strand
GAACAACCCAAACATGCAAGCGCAGATGAAAAAAGCGATGGACATGCTTTCTCAAATGCAAAAAAATCAAAAGCGCTAATTAAGCTTCTGTTTTTTTTGAACGTTGTAGTTGTTTGAATTCTTTCAAACGATCCGAAAATTGATTTTTGAGGGTGGATTCAACTTCTGGGTCTACCCCCAAAAAACTGAGCGTTTCTGCAGCCGCTTCCAATGTGGATACACATTCTGGACGAGGCTCTTTTCGAATATTTCCGTACATTGATTTTTGTTTGGGAATGAGATGCATGCGTCTTGTTTTCAATAACCAAGCGTTTCTCCACCACAGAGTTTTAGCTTGAGACCAAGTCCCATCCAGCAGAATGATTCCGCAAATAGGGGTATCTTTCTGATCCATGAAATATAGCCCAGGTTCAGTTCCAATTCTTGCTTCACCTTGCTTTTGGGTTCCCAAATAGAGTGTTCCCCAGTTAGAGGGTTTTTGAAACTCGGGTATTCCCTCGATCGCCTCAAATTTTTTCAATGCCGCTTCTAAGTTTCTCCATGAAAGTCCAACTTTCACCATACAGGGGTGAAGGGTCTCTTCTAAGATTCTGGCTGAGCTTACCGCATGATCCTTACGGGAAGGTTCTTGGGGGTGTTGAAGCACGAGGACAGGAATGGGTAGTGTGATTTTATTCATGATTATCGAGGTTTTTTTAGCCTAACCACTCTCGAATTGACAGAGCTAAATCTGTTTTATAGGGTGGGCGCATCAAGATGATAAGAGGAGAGAGTTTCATGGGGCGTATTTCAATCTTTTCGGGAATGTTCTGCACTATTTTGATGTCATTTCAGGCATTTGCGGTTGGACCCGATGAAAATACCCTTCGTCTTTTTCTTCGTACCAAGTTGAATTATCCCATTTCCAATTCTTGTTTAGTCATGGAACAAATGGCGGGCGATCCCACCGGTCCCTTTGAACAAACCGATTATTGTAACGAAGGTGAACTAAAAGGGCTCAAGTCTTTGACCGGTAAGGTTTACCGGGTGGTGGATGGCGATACCATTCATTTTTACGCTAAAAACAAATTGTATGCGATTCGTATGCTAGGGATCGATACACCAGAACTTCATTTTAAATCGATCGCTCAGCCTCGTTGGGGGCTAATTGCTAAACAATCGCTTCTTTCCATGGTGGCATCGGGTGATACCATCACTCTCGAATTGGATAAAACTCGCTGTGATCGATACGGACGTGTACTAGGGCATGTTTTCAAAAACGGTGTAAACCTCAATTTTGAACAAGTACGAAGAGGGTTTGCTGCCAATTACTGTATTGCTCCAAATATTCTTCATTGTGATGCTTATTCCATGGCTTATCTCAAAGCAAATCAGGAAGGTCTTGGCATTCATCGTGATTCCTGTTTTGTAACTCCTTATGTTTGGCGTCGGGGAATGAGTGGTGAATTGATGAATAAGAGTCTAAAGGACTCTCGGACTAATGAAATTTACAGTCCTGGTGAATATTATCGGGTACCTGTTGCTTATCGAGTCTTCTTCGCTGAAACTGTTGAACAATGAACTCGATTCACCCCTCTGCGGATAAGATTCTTGAAAAATTTTTAGAACTCTCGCCTTGGACCCGTTTTGATGAATGGACCGGAATCTTTATCGAAGTGGATTCTAATGCATCCGAGAACCCTAAAGAACTCGTTTGCGCTTTCTTCGGAGAGGATCGCACCTCAGACTACAAACTTCTCATTCTTCGTGGACAAGATCCTTGTCGTCGTTACCTTCAATATCGTAGCGGTGAATGGATACCTGAGTTTGGTTTAGACTTTGCCACAACCGATGCCATTCGCCTTGGCATTACTGAAGACAACATCGATTCTGACGAGTCCTGCAAGCCAGGCCAGCCTCCTGAAGGGCTTCGGATGGATGAGCGCCGCATGCTCTATGAAGTGCTGGAAGCCATCAACACGACTGTTGCGATGGTGGATGAAGAAAAATTGCCGATGTTAGGCGAGTCAGAGGATTACTGTTATCACCTTTGGAAGGTGGGTAAAGGTTGGAAGGCTGAAGTCAGTGAGTTTCCCGATGAAGAGTTCATTCAGTATGATCCGATCCAGATTCCCGATGCCCGCCTGCAGCGCCTGAAGGCAGCAGGGCTTTTGAGTGAAGGTGTTTGGGAAGCCTCTTCGTTCTATCTTCCCGCGACGCGGTTTCAGGGAGATCAAGAAGTTTTCGTACAGTGTGCCGGAGTTGCAGAAGCTTCTGCAGGCCTGCTCGGATTAGTGACTTTGGAAGCTCATGCCGATCCGGAACAGGAAATTGCTGAAGCCCTGATCGGTTCGATTGAAAAGCAAAAGCGCATTCCCACCTTTTTTATCGTGAAAGAAGAAAGAGTTGCGGAACGGCTTCTTCCTATTTTGAATTTTCTAGGAATTCATGTTCGACTTCGCAAGCGTTTGCGTGAGCTAGAGCATATCCGCGAGCAAATGATTGAGTCCTTTCCTGAAGATGATTCGGAGAGTTCTGAAGAAAACTAAAAAAGCGGATCATTGCAGCCGCGGTAAGCCAGCGGCATCCAGAATTTTATTCATCCCTTCAAATTCATCATTGAAGGTTAGTGTGTGGGTCGGCATCCAGGCAAAGTCTGGTCGATCACTTGGGCTGAGCCAGGTTCCCCCGACGATCTCATCATTTTCATTGAGATCGAGAATGTAATTCAATTCGAGTTCACCTGATTGAAATGCCTCAGTGCCAACAACCGGATCCCACCGGGATTGATCCAATTCATCGGTGTAGCGAAGATGCGCCTGAACTTGAATTCCTCTTCCTGTCGAAATGGAATTCGCTGAAGCCATCAATCGAAAATCATAAGAAAATGCAGGTTGGTTCCAGATGGGGCGACCAGAATCAATTTCAATGACGAATGGTTTTTTCTGAATTCCGATTTGGTTAGTAAAGATGACGTGAAGAGAGCCGGCGTTGATGTCACTGCAACCACTGGAAAAAGGCCAATAACCGCACTTTAATCCTACTTGTCTTGAGTCAGCATTAAAATGAATAGCGGCAATATAAGACAGAAGGCCTTTAATATCAGATGAACCAAAGGGAACAGCAATTCCATCTGGATTCATGAGTGTCACTGAATGCGGTTCCTTGAACTGAATCGCTGCTATTGACCAGCCGTCACAAATGCCACTCCAAACTTTGGCGTGGGGGTTGGAATAGAGTCTGGCTTCTCGTACCAGGGGATAATCATAACGACCCAAATAAAGATCAAACTTCTCGGATGGAGCAAGTTGCCTTAGTTCTGCATCACTCATCTTTTGAGCTTCTTTCAGCGTGGGCGAGATATATCCATAGCCGGAAGGTGACGTTGCATTCCATCGGTAATTGATGCTTCCTAGGTAGGTAGCCCAATAGGTTTCTGACCAGGGAGGAGTTTCAATTGATCCCTTAGAAGGTAGCTCTGAAATTCGATATTGATATTGATGTCGAAGATCTAGCAGCGAAGGATCATTTGCTGAATTCCATGGATAGGCATTTACATGTGCAATGAGTAAATTTAACCCCTGTAAAATGACCTGGATCATTTTCCTGGTTCTTTAGTGTTTACCAAATGCCTTACGAGCATCGCTGCGTGCGTTTAGGCTTTTTGGGCGGGGTTCAGGAAGAACGGCTCCAGAGGTGTGTAAAATCGGAGACGGTTTTTCAGAGGATGGTTTCTGCGAAGAAGCAGATAGCTTTTGAATGGAGCCTTTTTTGGGCTGGGATTGAGACGCAGATTTTACCGTAGACGAGAGCTTTTTGGATTGAGATTTCTTCATATGAACCTCCTGTGGTTCTTTCCATGGAGGTGCAAAATTGATTCCATTCTTGTACTGGCCGAAATTCATTGTTATATTTGATGCCGATGGTTATTCGGTTATTTGCGGTTTTATTTTTGGTTTTTCATTCTTCGAATCCAGCGCGCGCTTCTACGGAAGATCTCTTTTGGGATGCGCTAAGGAATAATGATATTCCTTCAATCATTGCGCTCGTCAAATCAGGTTATTCTCCCGATACTTCTACTCGAGCGGATACTCCATTGGGTTACACGATCCGTTGGGGCTATCTTGAACTTGCGAAAGCATTATTGGATTTAGGTGCAAATCCTAATCTCCCTGAACCCATATCTCAATACACGCCTTTGATGGTTGCTGCCAAATATCAAAAACCTGATGCAATCGAGCCTTTGATTTCTCACGGTGCTGATGTCAATCAAACTTCGGTTTTTGGAAGAAATGCCCTTCACATGGCAGCTCTCTATAACTCAATTGAAGTTGCCCGAAATCTGCTTCGACTTACAGACATTGAAACCAATACCCGCGGAAAACTATGTCCCCTTGCAGTGTCTTCCCGACAAGGGTATTTGGATTTTGTAAAGATGTTGATTGCCGAATGCAAAACGCCGTTTTCTTCAAAATGTTTGAGCTCTGCAAAAGAGATGGCTGAATACAATCACCATCAAGATGTTTTGGATGTTCTCAATTCCATTCCGCTTGCTCGCTAAATGAATCCCATCACGGTCATCTGGCAAGAAGGAATCAATAGCGACCAGATCAAGGGAATCTGCGAAGAGGATTACCTGAAGCATATATTTTCCCATCTTCCCCGAGTTCACCATGTTTACGATTTGAATGAAAAGAACGAAGGCAAGTACGAGGATGTCTGCGATCGTGCCGTGATCGTGTACTCCGGTGACCGCAACAAGGAAAAGGTCAAAAAGATTTCCGAGTATCTTAAAAAGTTCAAGGGCAAGAAGTGCGTGCTGATTCATCTTTCTGATGAACGTTTAAAAGCGAAAGACTCTTTTTATCGAAATGTTTCCCTCGTGCTTCGCAACTATCACAAGACCTATTTCTTCAAACGCAATGTGAAGTCGTTCCCGCTGGGTTGTACCCAAGGCAAGGTTCCTCCTTCCGGATTTCCATTCAAGCCCATGAAAGACCGAAAATACACCTGGAGTTTTGCCGGAGAGATCAGCCGTCACAAGCCCCATCGTTATGAAATTCTTGAAGTACTGAAAGATGTGAAAGAATATTTTACGTTTGTAACCGATGATTTCGGCAAAAGCATTCATGGTGCCCTGGGGCCTAAAGAATATTGTGATCTGATGAACGATTCGGTCTTTGTTCCTTGTCCAAGAGGAAATCGCTCGCTCGATTGCTTTAGGGATTACGAAGCGGCCATGTATGGCGCCATTCCGGTGGTGGTGGGGCCTGCAAAAGAAATCAAGAAAACTTTCGGTTCATTCCACGCTCCATTCTTGTATGCAAGTTCTTGGAAGGAAGCGAAAGTCAAAATGCATTCCTTACTCGAAAAGCCCGAAGAGCTTCAAAGAATGAGTGATGCCCTGATCGCTTGGTCGAAGGCATATGCAAAAGAAGTTGCTCAAATCATCGAACAGACACTTACTGAATAAACGCCCCTGAAGGTCTTAACTTCCTGATCCGATTACGATGAAGTGATCTCGGTATTCCGGTTTCACTTGGCCGTCTGGATTCAAAAGCCAATTCATGGCGAACGCTGCAGGAACCGTCACGGTTTCGGTCCTGGTGAATGTTCCAAAAACGAAATCAAAGAAGGCGGTAGTGACGCCATAGTTGCTTTTTGCGTTTTTGAAATGATGAAAAAAATGATGTTTTCTGAGGAATAGTCCCATTTGGGTTCGTGGGGCCAAACGGTGATACGAGTAGTGGGTCCATTCGTAAAACAGGTAAGTCGCCAGAATTCCACCCGTGTAAAAGCCGATTTCGGATCTTAGCCCGAACAGTTTTCCCAGCAAGTAAATGCCACCCAATACTGCAGCTGCCATCAGGCACTTCAGGTAAGCCGGTGCGAAGAAATCCCTCACGCGGTGATGGGTCTGGTGTTCTCGTCTGAACAAGGTGTTGAAGTTCCACTCATGTCCGAAGAATCGGTGTAAGAAATATTCCAGCATCGGCCAAGTCATCACACCCAGTGTGAAGCCAAGCAGGTTTTCAGTATTCATGAATCAACGTTATTTTGAAATTGATGTTGGCTCAAATGAATTTGTGTTGAGACACGATTCTGAATTGTTTCTTGAATTTGCTGAATTTAGTCCCGAGCTTGAGGGAGAAAAAAATGGAGCGGCTAATGGGGCTCGAACCCACGACCTCGTCCTTGGCAAGGACGCGCTCTAAGCCAACTGAGCTACAGCCGCACACTGAAGAATGTTCAACAGATATAGCCGAGCCGGGTTGTATTGGTCAAGGAATAATTGTAGCCTTAAGCTATGAAAATTTATACCAAAACAGGTGACGCGGGAGAAACATCCCTTTGGGGTGGTGGCAGAGTGAGAAAGTCCCATCCACGGGTCAATGCGTACGGAACGTTGGATGAGGCAAACTCCTTCATTGGATTGGCTATTTCATTTCTTCCCGCATCGCAAAGCTTGATTTTGGAACATTTAAGCAGGGTCCAGAATGAGCTATTTGTTGTAGGTTCGGAATTGGCAACCCAACCTGGGGCAAAATCTTCCATTTCGTTGATAGATGAAGCTTCTGTTCAACGGTTGGAAATTGAAATTGATCAGATGGAGTCTGCCCTGGACCCCCTTCAGAATTTTATTTTACCAAGTGGTTCCAGTGCTGGGTCGGCACTCCATTTAGCTCGAACCGTGATTCGACGCGCCGAGAGAGATTGTGTGGATTTGAAGTTTGCTCATCATGAAGATATTCGTCCTGAAGTGATTTTTTACTTAAATCGTCTCAGTGATTATCTATTTGTGATGGCTAGATATGTGAATAAGGCTCTTGGGCAGCCTGAAACAAAGTGGATCCCACCAAAAAAATAATTATTCTTGATCCTGGTTTGTATCGTTTTTTTCAGGGCGATTTAAGGCAGCAAGTTTTTTAGCCTGTTTTCTCAATTTCTTCATTCTTCGTTTTTCACGATTTCGTTCTCTACGGGCAGCATGCGCTTCCTTAAGCCCCTTGAAAAATCCCACCATATAGTCCTTGGCAGACCAAAGGCTCAGTGCAATTGAGATATAAGTTAAAGCCATCCCGATTTCAAAAAGAGGAAAACCACCTAAAAATTCAGCGCTGAAATCCTTAAGCATGAGCATTGGAATTGCAGCCATCTGGCTTGCAGTTTTCCATTTTCCACCTTGAGAAGCCGCTACAATCACTCCTTCTGCCGATGCTAAAGCTCTAAGGCCTGTTATCGTCAGTTCACGGCTGACCAAGAGCATGACAATGTAGGGATGCATGCGTTGCATGTGTTGGAGCATGATCAAGGTACAAATAACCAGAAACTTGTCAGCAAGAGGGTCCATTAATTTGCCGTATACGGTTTCTAGATTCAATTTACGTGCATAATAGCCATCAAGAAAATCAGTCAATCCGGCTAATCCAAAGATGACACTCCCTGCGAACTCCCACCATACTCCTCCAATCGAAAGACAGATCACTACGCCTGGGACAAAAATAATCCGAAGAAGAGTGAGGTAATTGGGAGTGTTATGGAACTCCAGTTGTTTGGACATGTCATTATTCTAAATCGGTAGTTTGCAAATATCAAAAATATAAAGCAAAATATTGACAATATGCCAGCAAATGACGTCGAAAAAAGAAGACTTCCTCGTTTTCATATCACCCCTTGTCAGTATCATGATGAATCTTTGAACAAGAACTTTGCTGTTCAAGATGTATCCATGGGCGGACTAGCGATCCGTTTATTGGACCGAAGTGATCTTTCTCAGTTTGGAGTGGCAACAGATCATCAGGGATTTTTAAAGTTAGAAGGTCGAAAGTTTCCTTGCTCATTTCAAGTGCGCTATATTCGCGGAACGGTAATCGGGGCGGAGTGGAAAAATCTCGAGCCCGAACTCCAAAAAGCCCTCGAAAAAATTTCTCATCCGCGTGAGTTGGGATTGAATCTGAAGTCATATGATTTACAGGATTCACCGAATACCATCTGGTACCACAATCCCTTTGGCGTGGACTTGTTGATTTATCTTCAAGACACCCGTATCTGTCGATGGAGCCTGTTTATTCACCAAAACTATATTTCCTGGGATGAACTCATGAATGTCCGCACAGGAAAGACCATGGCAGAAGATGAAGAAGGCTATGCTCATGGGATCGTTCGACTCGAGACCAGAATGATTAACTTTGATGAGCATCTGGATCGCCGCTTGATGGAAACGGCGTTAGATCTCATTCAAAATACACCCATAAAAGAAGAAGATTCCCGACAGTTGATTTTGGAACACTTGAAAGGAGCTATTCAATCATGAATCGTAACTTTGCCTTGGAGTTTGTTCGTGTAACCGAAGCCGCTGCTCTTTCTTGTGCCCGTTATATGGGAAGAGGTGATGAAAAGCTTGCCGATCAAGCCGCAGTCGATGCAATGAGAAACGCTCTGAATTCGGTTGATTTCGATGGAACAGTGGTTATCGGTGAAGGGGAGCGTGATGAAGCTCCCATGCTTTATATCGGTGAAAAAGTGGGAAAAGGTACTGGTGGAGTCAAGCTTGACCTTGCATTGGATCCACTCGAGGGAACCACGATTTGCGCTAACGGTCTGAATAACTCCATTTCAGTCATCGCGATTGCTGAAGGTGGAAACTTTCTGCATGCACCAGATTGCTACATGGATAAAATTGCAGTAGGTCCAGAAGCTGCTGGTGCCATTGATTTGAATGTCACACCTACAAAAAATCTACAAGAAATCGCCAAAGCAAAAAAATGTTCCGTTTCTGATTTGACCGCCATTATTCTCGATCGTCCTCGTCACGCGGATTTGATCAAAGAAGTCAGGATGGCAGGAGCAAGGATTTGGTTGATTAGAGATGGTGACGTATCTGCAGCAATTGCCACCACTCAGTTAGGAAGTGGAGTCGATGTTCTTTTTGGCACGGGAGGTGCTCCTGAAGGAGTCATCGCTGCAGCGGCGCTTCGTTGTCGTGGCGGAGATTTTGTCGGAAAACTCGTCTTTAAGGACGATAGTGAAAAAGATCGCGCCAGAAGAATGGGGATTTCAGATCTGAACAAGATTTATGGCATTCATGATTTGGCCAAGGGGAATGTCATGTTCTGCGCAACCGGTGTCACTCAAGGCACTTTTTTGAATGGAATTCGCATGGTTCACGGTGGAGCATATTCTCACTCTGTGGTCATGAGATCTGAAACGGGCACGATAAGATACATTCAAACTGAACATCGCTTTACCAACGGAAAGCCGAAATATTAAATACCATGGCGCATTCAGTTCATGAAACCATTTACGATGTAGATGCTTCCCAATTGTACCGTGCGGTTACGGACTACGAAAAATATCCCGAGTTTGTAGAAGGGATGAAAAAAGTCACCGTGGATCGCACTCGACCTGAACTTGTTGTGCATTATGATCTTTCGATGATGGGTAAAGACATGAGCTATACCCTTCGATTGGCTGAAGAAGCAGAAAAAGGTCATTTGAGCTGGTCATTAGATCAGAGTGAGTTTTTCAAGATCAATAATGGTGATTGGTTGATTCAATCCTTGGGGCCGGGAAAATGCAAAGCCCGATATTTTTCTGAAGTTGAATTTACGTTTCCCGTTCCTGGTTTTGTATTGAAGCCGATGGTTTCAAAGGCAGTTCCAAAAATGATGGATAGTTTTTATCAAAGAGCTAAGAAATTACCTAAAATTGAGGAAACTCCCATAACTCCAGCGCCAGAAGTGACCATGGTTCCGAATCTCGATCCTGTGATGGAGAAACCGATTCAGCATGAGCAAAAACAAGATTCAACTTCAAAGAATAGGTATCAAACTATGAATGAGCAAAACGATTCTGGCATTTTATCTTGGGCAAAAAAAATCATGACTGTCGGAGTAGGAACTTTCTTTCTGACCGAAGAGTCTTTGAAGTCCATGATTACGGAATTCAAGCTCCCTAAGGAAATGATGGGGACTATTCTTGAAGGCGCTAAGAACGTTCGACAGGAATTCATGCAGAATGTTGTTCATGAAGTGATGGGAAAAGTCGGTGAAAAAATTGATCCTGCTGCAGTATTGGCCGAGTTTCTCAAAAAAAACGATGTTACTTTTGAGATTAAGATCAAAGTAAAAGAAAAAACCGACACCCCAAATACGTGATGTCGGTTTTTTTGTAGGGTTGGGGTTTAGGGAACTTTTCTTACTCGTACTTGAGTAATTCTTCGATTTCGCTCATCAGAAATTTTAATTTTTTACGAGAATTGCGTAGAGTGCGGTAATTCGAGTTTAATGATGAGTGTGTCCATTGGTGCAGTTGCTCTTTTTGTTCCGTTGAAAAAATGGTTTTTTCAGAAGATACGGGATTTTCGGTAATGGCCCTAGTTTTCAAGATCATTCCTTTAGCAGGTTCAGAACCGGAAACTTTGGATGCTTTTGACTTCAGATAAAGCTCATAAAAATTGGTGTAGATGAAGGTGCTATTCATGTTTTCGTCTCTCACAGCTGGCATACTCAACTCTCTTCCTACTTGTTTTGTTATTACCAACAATAAAAGCAAGGGGAGTGCCACCAGGGACGTCGAATAAAAATGAATCATTTCAGCTGTTTTATCGCCTTAATGATAACCGTTGATGCCTAAAATTTAGCCATGCTGTCAAATCATTTTACAGTCTAAAAATGAAGGAGTTACAGTGCGGTCGCTTTGGCTTGAATCCAGGAATAGAATATCACCGCGTCTGGGTCTTCTTTAAGACGCGAAAACTCATCCTTCATCTCATTCACGGTGTCCTCTGTGATTTTGCCAGCAGAGATCAGAGCTGGAGCTCCGCTCAACAAAAGTGAGATCCAATATTCAAGAAATGCTGCACGTTTTTTTGGGGTTCGGTGATCATAGTGGTGAGTAATGACCGAAGTGTTTATGTCCTGGAATCCAGCTTTTAAAAGGTAATTTGCAAGTTTTCCACCTACAAAGGGGTCACCCTTCAAATTCCACTGATGATCGTTGAATTCAAACCAAAATTTCTGAGTAGCCGGGCTATAAGGATGAATATAGAACGTGGCATTCAATACTTCGTTGCAAAAAATTGTTCCATTCAGTTTCAATGTTCTTCTTGCTTCTTCGAGAATCTCGACGGGACTCTGAACGTGTTCGAGTAACCAACAGATGAAAACGGCGTCAAATGTATCATCATCAAAAGGTAAATGTAAGGCGTCTGCTTTTTGAATTTGATATCTGCCATTGAATTCACTTCTATTTGAAAGATTTTTTTCTGCAGTTAAAATTTGATCCTCAGATGAATCAATGCAT
>CAZZLF010000021.1:0-11371 GCA_964654965.1 uncultured Bdellovibrio sp. | reverse complement strand
GTTCGTTTTCTTACTTTTGTTTCGCAAAACATCATAGATTACCAAAGCCTCCTACGCTCGATCCGTTGGGGGCTTTCCCTTTTTACGGCTATTGTGCGATGCAAACAGAAAACTGAACAAGTGACGCGCATAGAGGGAGGAAGCCCAGGATTGCCGCTTCTTAAGATAATACCACTTAAGTGTTAGAGACGGGCTTTGATAACTTGCTACCCACTAACAGCCATACCGAAACGATACTCATTCGACGTAATGTACTGGTAAGTAAAAACGAGTTAATCTCCTACAGAGGGGGAGGGGGTTAACTTGCTTTTACCAACCACCCTCACTCAATCTATTCTCTGTAATATATCACTCACAAAGGTTAAACAACATGGTTATAACAAACGTAATAGAATCACAATGGATAGTTGTAATAGGTGCAGATGCACAATTGTACACAGCTTCAAACCAAAAAGAAATTGCTATCAAAAAGTATCAAAATAGAAATGCAGGTAGAAATACACCAAAAGGTTTTAAAGTGATATGCGCCGACATTTACGTTAAGCCAATATCTCAATAGGTAAAAACACCTGATTTTGTAATTTGCCCCACTCTCACTACTTTTATCCAATGGTAACTTACATTTTAATAGCAATCATTTTACTGTTGGTGAATTGCTGGATGTTGCAGGTAATATTTCACGTGAAATACCGAAGTAAAAAAGCAGGGCAAACAGTTGATATGCTTGCCCTGATAGCCAAAAAAGTTGGTGCGACTGATGACGAAATAAACAAAATAACCCAAAAGGATTAAGTGTTTATCAGTTCCGCAACTAAGCTAATGTCAAATTTTGCCGTCGTACTATTGCTGAATGCAGTAGGTGAACTAAGCTGTAATTGCGTTACGTCCGTTCCTGTACCCGCTGTCATCTCACCAAAAAGAATATCGTTGTCGTACATGCCAACTACCTTACGGCCTCCTACATTCCTAAATTCAAGGCCGCCAGTTCCGGGAAATGTTGGCAAGTTAATGTAGATAACAGACACACCGGATATGCCGCTAAGTGTTACATTCCTAAGTTGTATCTCCCAAAACAATGTACGGCCTACAAGCCTGTACCTGTGGTAAACGGTATCACCGCCGGATATGGTGATTGAGCCACCAATCATAGCAGCCGACACAGTACCACCATCCACCCATTCCTCAAGCCCAAATGCCTGCGCATACTGGTAGCCATTACTTACGTTGTCGGGGTCGCCATTGGCTGTTATCCCACCTTGCGCCAATGCCCTGTAAAACGTCTGGTGAATGTCAGCAGTTGTTTCAACGTTGATAGGAGTGCCGTCACCAGCTACACCCGTGCTGTCATCTTTTATGTTCCCGTTCGGATAATTTGACGGGTCAGAAGTATCAATATCCGGATAATTTTCTATACCTATTGCCATGTTAAATGTAGTTTATAAATAAAAATCCAACGGTCTGCGCTGGCTTTAATGATATTAGTAGTTGCCTGAACTCATTCTTACGTGATTCCGGCACGTCAGCAAATGTTGTTATTGGGTCTGATGCCACAAAAAATGTGCTGCGCCAGTTCGAGCCAATGTTAAACGTAGCATCTTTGCTTTCCTCAATGTAGTTGACGCACTTGGTTATTGTCGGAACACCTACATAGCCATAACCAACCTGCCCGTAACGGGTGAAACCATAATACGCTTTTGGGTATGTAGCAGATAAAATGTCTGATACGGTTTTAGTCATATACCCACCGCTGCCGTTATCAAAGCGATTTTCGTACACGTACACGTTGAAACCTGCCGCCTGTAACTGGTCTTGTATGTACAGGTAGTTTTGTCTGTACCTGTTTGCCGAACGTCCGTAGTACTTTTGAGCTATGGCAAGTTTCATGTCAGCCAATGACACATTCCCGCTATTATACAAGCCCAAACGACGATACCAAGCAATAGCATCATCCATAGTAAAGTTGTCGTTATCCGGCAGCAATGCGTCTAAGAAACTCAATGCGTCCTCATATGCCTGCGCCTCTGTTGCGCCCAACGCCTCATGTAACCCTAAGAATATGCCGTTCGTGCCATACTCGGTAATGTATGACGATGCACCATCCTCTGTTATGTAATCACCTGAAGCATCCTCTTTAATATACGGAACGTCACCACCCGAAGGCAGCCACCATGCACGACCATTAGGGTACATGATTTTGACGTTATTTATTATGCTGGTTAGTGGATTAGGCATAGTGAACAGCAGTTAAGTAAGGGATATTACCGTTATCAGATGTGTATGTTAAAGTAGGCGTACCATTTACCGTAAACGCTACAGAGCTATAACCGTACCCTGGAACCGCATTACTGATAACAGGAGCAAGGTTATAAGACGATATAATGTCGTTTTTATCCGCAATAGGGTCACAAGCAGCAATAAATGGTCGAACTGAATTTATAAACTCTGTCAACGCCGCTTCTATTGTCGCTTGCTGGTCTGATGTGAACGACGGGAAAGAACCCATTGTTATAGTAACCTCAATGTCATCTACCGTTACCGCTGCGTAGTTTACCTGAAACACCCCCAACGGGCGCACAAGTTCAATAGCATTCGTAACATTGGTTATTACCGTTCCTGAAGGGACAAATGGCGGAATGTCCGTAGATACACCCTCTATGTACACATCCACTTCATTACTTTGTCCTGATGTGGCATAGGCGTATATCTGCCCTACTCCAGCTACTTCACCACCAACAAGACGGTAATCTATGGCGCTCCAGCTACCCGCCGTAAGCTGTATTTTATCCAGTATCTTTTGCCTATAAAGGGCTACACTTTCAGCATCTACGGGGTCGGTGGATATAGCCAATACAACGCCGCCTTGATTCACGTTAAGAAGTGGAGCAGTAGCCGTAAGTCCGTCACCAACATTCAACTTGCTTATCGTGCCACCTGTAAGCGCACGTAAGTATATCACCTCTGTTGTGGTAAGAAACGTATAATCATTATCCAACACATAGAGGTATCCGGGACTTAATGAATCATCGTTGCTCCTAAATGTAGTAGAAGCCGGAATAACAGCGCCAACACTACCTGTAACCTGCACCTGATACACACCTTGCGTAGCGGGGAACCGTAACCGTCCAAGCCAACCAAGCCCAAACCTGTTAAGCGTAACATCATCGCAAGTATCAACCCAAATATTATTTTGCAGTTCACCGATAGCAAGATAGTACAGTTTCAGGTTTGCTGCCTGCACAGATGCCAAAGCCTGCAATACACGCCCCGCCGTATCGCTGAATTGCGTTTCAATTGCAGATATTACCCTGTTATATAGCGCCGATAAAGTAGGTATCGTTATCATTTTACTTGGTATGTTAGGAATAGCGTGTCTGGATTCCACAAGTAGTAGAATGTTTCACCAGCTATGTTTATTTGAACTGAAATACGGTTATCGGATGTTATGGTTACTATGTTTGTTATCTCTGTTCCAGGAACACTGTCTTTTAGCGCCTGAAGGTCTTTATCAACTGCCTGCGAAATACGGATACGCCCGGCGCTTGTCAATGGCACTTCACGTAGTATCTGTTCTGTAGTAGCGGCAAATGGCTGTCCTTCAAATAACAGAGTATTCGCCCATGTGGTATTCCCGCCAAACATGGATATGTACGGTTCATTTTCTACGCCTGTTGTAATTACGAGGTCGCCACCACGTAATACCATGTCGCCGCCTGTACCCGTTTCATATATAAGTAAGTCTGTCATTAGTTAGCGCCTCCTGTTGATGTTATAACAATGCCGTTTGATGTATTGTTGCCTGCTATCTGCTTTACTCCCCACCCTGCTGGTGCTTGTAATTCAACTACATGCTTTACCTGCCCTGTGCTGTTGTTGGTTTGATTATTAGCCTGTATTTCGTTTATCTGCTCTTGGGTAAGGAAGTTTTTCATGTCAGGCGCTTCAAGCACACCGTTACCCGCCCTGATTGCATCTGGTATTTGAGCAAAGAAATCACCCCACGTATCTTCACGGCCTGTACGCTTGTTAAATTCCTCATGCAGTTGAAGCCTTTGTATTGCAGCCTGCTTTGTGTTGTACTTATCAACAGCATCATTGTATTGCTGCAATGCGTAGGCAGCCTCTGTTATGGGTTTGTGTATTTGTTTAAACCCATCCTTCATGTCATCCAGCGCATCCGGCATTT
The DNA here is from genome assembly GCA_964654965.1 of uncultured Bdellovibrio sp. Lineage (GTDB taxonomy): Bacteria > Bdellovibrionota > UBA1018 > UBA1018 > CAIMNF01 > CAIMNF01. The sequence continues at coordinate 7,188 of CAZZLF010000021.1, read as the reverse complement.
CCACCGCTGAATTGTACGTGCTTTCGGAAATGGATTTGAACAGCCATAATGCACCAGCCGCTAAACCTATCGGAGTAAGTATGCCAACCAACCCGGCATTCAATAAACCATACGCAGCCGCTGCGCCACGAGCAGCCACAGCATCATTAAGTAATGCTCCAGTAAGATTGCCTGTAAAGACCGCAGCAGCACCAGCAGCAAACTTGTACGCCACTAACGCCGTTTCAGTACCCCAAGTAGCCAATTTTAATACCGTCATACGAGTAGCGGCAAGCCCAAGAACCGCAACAAATAAATCCATGTGGTCGGTAAGAAATACCACTATGTTTTTAATCGCATCTAAAGCCACTGCCATACTTCTACTTGTGGTAACAGATGTTACAAACGTGTTCTTTAGTTCAATAAGCCTATTGGCAAGCGTGTTTGTGTTTTCTGCCGCCATACGTGCCGCATTGCCACTTTCACCTATTAATGGAGTAAGTTGCTCAAACTTATCTACATTCTGAAGGATATGCGTAGCCATAGCCACGTTTTCCCTATTAAATATGTGGTATAATGCAGCCCCATCATGCGCTACTTTTGAAAGTTCACGCAACCTGTCAACAAGAGGTAATGCGGTATTTGTGACAATACCCATGTTCACATGAAGTCGCATAAGGTCAGCGTTTGCCGCAGCATCCAATACGCCCTTAGAACTCATGTACAATAACACATTCCTTAACTCAATACCCGCTTGCGTACCTTTCCTGAACTTAGACACTAATTCCGTCAACCCTACACTTTCCTGAACACTGATACCCGCTAACTTTGCCTGTGCGCCAAATTCCTTCATAGACAGCGCAAGGTCTGATATTTCAGCACTACCGTATTTGCTACCCGCTGCCATCATATCAACAAGCGTAGAGGCATATTCCGCACCTTTACCAAACTGGTTAAGTATTGTTGTTGTGGCCTCGGCAGCAGGTGTTAATTCAAGTCGTGCCGCTTTTGCAAGCTGTATGCTTGCTTCTGTAACCATGCCAAGACCCTTCGCATCTTGAAGCAGTTCCGGCATGGCGTTCGCTATGGTAGTGAATGACTGCGCCACCTCTACACTACTTCTGCGTGTAGTATGCGCCACATCCTCAATGATACTTTTGAATTTGGAAAACTCTATTGCGGTAGCACCTGTAAGGGCTTTAAGGTTTTGCAACTCCGTTTCGTAATCCATTACAGCCTTACCCGTAAAGATTGTACCGCTTATCAACGAACCAGCCTCACCAAACGCAAGCAATTTAGTAGTGGCAGCCGCTACCTTATCATTAAACGATTGCTGCGCCCTACCCATAGCCCACATTGTGTTTGAGTAGTTGTCAACAGCCGTAAAATATGTAGGTAGTACTAATCCCATTACTTTTTAGGTAGAAACTTTAAAATGCTTTCATAGATGAATACTATCCCTTCATAGTCCTGATTATCCAAAAACAGCCCACCAATTACGGTAGGCTGCCAGTGATATCGTTCGTAAATAATCTTAGCGTATTCGTCTATGTTTGCTGCGTTATCTAAAGAAAAAAAACTGCAATAGACTGACAAATGCTGAAGTCCTCAGTATCCAGTTTGCTTAGCTCACCAACCGATACTTCAGTAAGTGCCGATACATACGCCAACAGCCGCCCTTCTGCATCACTTGTTTTTAAGGTAGATGTTTTGGCTTTCACATCGCTAACCGTCAATCTTGGCTTAAACTTCAATTCAGAAACACCGCCTACCTCAAAGTTTAGTTTGTAAGTAATATGGTTATCTTCACTGATTGACATTGAGCCGTTAGATATTGCATCCGCAAGCGTTTCAATAGCATCTTTGTAAGCGTCACGCTTTCGCTGTGGCACTTTTTTGAAATCAAGCCAGTTGCCGATTTCCTGTAAACTGTTTTGGAGAGGTTGAGTTATCATAAAAGTTAACTAATTACAAGGTTTGCGCCCGATATTTTTAACGGGAACCGGGATGTATTACCATTGCCCTGAAGGTCGCCAACTGGCTTACCTACGAGCTTGTAAATTACCCCGTTTATGTTTGTTGCTACCCATGTACCTTCTTCAACAGCACCAGCCATAGCAACCACATCTTCGAGCGTAGCATTACCACCCATGTTCCATGCGATAGTACATTCAAATGACGCACGCTTACGGTTCATTTTGTAGATTGGGGAACCGCTACCGTCAATATCATCCATGTTGTCGTCTGTACGGATACCACCCAAATCATAGGTAGAATCTACGTTAGATACAGGGTAAAAAGTGAACAGCCCTAATGGGTGGTTACACTGAAGTTCTGTTATATCACCGCCACTTGGCATAGTATATTAGTTTTTAAACGGTTCCGAAATTAAAGCCTGCATAAGCAGTGTTTGCACTTATCCTTGTGATACCTGTACGCTTGTATTTGTACTCTGTATCCATCCTGTTAGGGTTGGTAGCATTTATTGTTACTACAATTGATGACTTACCAAATTCCAGGTCAGCAAACAAAGCACGCTTTACAAAGTCCTCATACATACCCGCTACCTGCGCTTTCCAGTTCTTAGGCTTGCACACATTGGTAACGTTCACAATGTCATTGTCATTAGCGATGGATTTGCCCACCTGATACTGTTCTACCAGCAAACGGTATGCGTATTCAGCGTTAAAGTCAATATTAAGGTCACGAGGGTAACGATACTGCGGTGGTACTTCACCGTCAGGATGGTATGTAGTAACAAAGTCCTGAACCTTGTAAACGCCATTCACAAATATCGCAGTACTACAACCCTTCTGCACATAGCTTTCACGGTTTGTGTAGCTATTCATTGCAGGTATAGCCGCACCAATTGCAGGTGTTGGCATGTCAGGGTAGTATTCATTGAGTACGTCCAGATGTGGGGTATCTCCTGCAATCTTGCTAAACAATACCGCCATGTTTGCAGCAGCTTCATAGTGCTGTCCGGCACTCAATGGAGCAGGGCAAATAGCAATAGTCTGGTTTAGCTTACGTGAATCAGTTATTGACGATGGGTTATCCGCAACACTACCTGTAAATGCGATAAACGGCTTGAATGCAGTAGGGTTAAACCTTCCGGTTGGGTTAGTAGCGGATGGTTTACCGTTGAATGTTTCAAGTTCACCCATTGTAGCTGTTACCGTACCGTAGCAGTTAATTACAATTGTATTCCACACTTCGCCGAACTTATCCAGCGATGTTGTTACGGAAGGTGTACCAGCGCCAGCGGTTGATGTAGCAACGGCATACGACATACCTAAATCGTCACCGTTGGTATCAACGTATATAGTAAGAGAGTTAGAAGTAAGACCAGCCCATTTAGCTGTTGCAGTTACCACGCCTGAACTGTTTGTAGCAGTCATGGGGCAAGAAAGAACAGCGTTTATGCCATCTTTTATTTTACCCGCTACAACAGTTGCAGTATCACCAGTTGCAATGTTTACCGCATAGCTACCACCGTCAATCCCTGCACGGCCAGCGATGTACACATAATGCGTACCTGAACCCGTAGCAGTGCCTGTAGCAGTAAGCGTCATAACTTTCGCTACTGCGGCATTAGCTTCAGCCTGTGGGTAAACTACAACAGGACAGCTTACGCCACCGCCGGAAGGCGGGAATAAGATGCGGGAAACAGCATGTATTGGGGAACCGTACCCATAAGCATCACCAGCCATTTTAGCGCTGGTAATTTCGTAAGGGTCGGTAGATAAATCTGACTGCATCGCTGTAGTCGCTTCGCCAAGTATGGCGATACGCTGTGGGAGATTCGGACTGGACGTGTTGAAATTCCCTTTGGCAAGCAAATAGCCTACAACGGCAGCCACATTTGAAGAAGAAACAGCATTACTCGCCATGTTAAAGCATTATTTGAATGCTAAACTAAGTTGCTTAATAACGGCTATTTGTTTCTATGCCCTATAAAGGTAATAGTTATGACGCTCTTTTCTCTGAGTGATAATACTCTACCAAGTCCCGCCAAGTAAAATCGACGTTTTTGTATCGTTCACGTAGCTTTTGTCCGGCTTTCTTTATAAAGTAATATAAGTATATGTCACGGGCTGCAAGATTGTACACACGGCAGTCAAACTTGTGGTTTTGCAAGGTTTGGCTTTTCTTTACCCACCTGAATAGCGTTTCACCGTCAGGGTTTTTCACCTCTGCCCTGTGTTCAGATTCGTAGTGTTTAAAGAATGTTTCATACTCATACATACCATCAGAAGGTAGCGGGTAGTTCATAAAGTTACCGGGCTGCATTTCTTTACCACGCTCCCACTTTAATTGCATGTACTCGCTTATTTTATCCTTTATCATGCCGACCTGAAGGATAAACAGCCTTGCACGTTCCGCAGCTTCTTTAAATATTTTTTTATCACTATTTAATATTGTATATCTTTCCTCACGCTCACCTTTTACGCCTATGACCGGGCAGTTGGTTTTATCCAAGTAAGGGTAAGCGGCAGTAGAGGCATAAGCGCCACAGTCCAAAGCTGCAAGGTGTATTTTGATAGTACGCCCTGTATCGGTTTTAAACTCCCGTGACAGTAATTTTTCAAATTCAGGCCATACGCTATTTTCTTTGTTATGTTCGTATGTCCATTTCTTACGGTCTGCTTTTATGCCCTTTAAAGTGTTTTCACGGGGAATAAATGTACCAATGCTGCCTTCCAGTATGCTATATGTAGCCCCGCTTTCTGTGTGCGCTATAATTTCATAGTCCAACCTTGCGTCATCAAATTCAGCGCCATTTACGCCCTTCATTGTACCGTTAAGGTCAGCGCCACACGTTAATAAGATAACATCGCCATTGCCCTGCTCCCTGCTTAATTTCTCTGGTATGATACCAGGGGAATACGGTTGCAGGTTCTCCATTAGCTTAGCGGCATTGATTTCCCTTGCCTCTGGTTCGTACGTCAACCCAAGACACGTTTGCACGAATGTCATGTATTCGGCCTCTAATCTTGGTTGTCCCGGCGGGTTGCAGTCCATGTAGTTTCTAACATAGTGCTTCCAATCGTACATCCATGTAGGAGCGTACAAGCAGTTGATGTGATAGGAATAAAAGCCGGGACGGCTTGGTGTCGCTGTTGGTTCCCATCTGCCAGCATTCAACCATTTCTTTTTATCCTTATCGTTAAAGAAGCCGGAACATTTTTGGCACACATACCCCACCGAACTTTCTATTAACTGCCCGTTTGGTGCATCCCATGTTATACCGCCTACTTTTTTACCGTCAACCATCACATCCCATAACAGTTCAATGTATTCACCGCAGCAAGGGCATGGTATCATGTATTTACGTCTGTCACCAAGCAGGTAAGCCGGTTCTATGTTGCTTGACGATTTAAGCTCCGGTGTTGATATGTAGAATATTTTATGCGTATCCTTGTAAGCTGAGAAACGTTGCTCCATTAGCTTACGTGTACCACCGGATTCTTTAGATTTGGATTTTGCCGCCTCAAAGTCATCAATAAAACCGTATTTCAGCGATACGTCACGCCATTCTTTGTGGTTATTCGGTGTGGTAATGTTGATATAACCACCCATAAAGTCCTTTTTGGTGGCAGTATCACCCGTTTTACTGTTCCTTTTTTTCTGTACTTGCGGGGTAATGTAGTCCTTTAACCCTGCATTTTTAATCATTAAATCCAGCTTTTCGCCAGCTTTTTCAATCAAATCAGGGCTACCAACAGTAAAATAGGTGTTTGCCGGGCTTTCTTTTATTATCCAGCCACAAGCAGGTATGATTACGCCAGCGCTAAACCCAATCTGCGCCCCTTTCATTACCGCTACCCACCTCGCCGGATGGTCTGGCGCAAGGCAGTCAATAATTTCACGACAATAAGGCGTTTCGTCGTACCTGAATGGGCCGGGACGTGGTTGTCCCATTATTATTGACTGTTCTACCCATTCAGACGGCTTTATTGTCGAAAGTTGGACATTACCAGACCTGATAATGTCCTGAAGCTGCGATATGTATAGGTTGTTGTCTGTAAACATAGGCTATTGTTCTTCTATGTTAATAGCATATCTATGCCGCACCTCCCATCCATTCATGAGATATTTCTATTTCGCCTATTAAGGCTTGGTTGTTTATTTCTTTCATATCTGCTCGTTTAACACTTTTTAAATAATAAGCCATCGCTATAGGGTGTGGGTCTAAAAAAACCTCATAAGCAGTACCGTCTTCATTTTCTAATCTAACGGATAAATACTGAGTCTCGGGAATTGTATGCGATACAACAACATCTTTTGGGTTAGAACTAATGACTTTATGAATAGCTTTAATGATAATCTTTGTGTCTTTTGTTACTTTCATATTATTTGTTTTTAAGTGAATGATTTAACTTCTTTCGCCTCTCCCCCTGCTTTCTGAAAACTCATTTACGATATTTTCAACACCCTTTACGCTCATATCAGTAGCTTTTTGTACAGCGGCGTTTCTACGCTTCACCCATTCACCACGAACATAAGCTACATCGGCAGCGCTAATATCGTAACGGTGGCTAAGCATGGAAATCATCTCATCATCAGCGTTCTTTTGCTCCTGTACTATGTATTGGTTGTGCTGTAAGAATAGAGGTGATATAAAAGCGGATGGGATTACTATGCCTTTTAGCTTTTGTATTTTTAAGGCGTTCAATTCGGCCTCTTTCTCTGTTTTTTCAGCCTGAAAGTGCTTATAAAGTTGGTCTGAAACGTGTTTTTTCAGGATTTTACGACCACCTACCGTTACATACTGCTCCCCGTCGTCATCACCAGATGATACTGGTTCGTCGTCAAAATCATCATCATTAGATGGTTCGGCTTGTGTTTTACGCTTGTTAACGGCTTTGGGGGCAGAAAACGCCTCGACATTTACGCTGTACATTTCTAAGAAAGAGGCGTTTGTCGGGTCGCTGGTGTCAATCATGCCTTTATTAGCCCCTTTCTTTAACTCTACCAGCTTACCACGTTTAATGTACACTGATAGCCAATTCGTAGGCTTACAACACTTTTCCGCTACATCTTTTTTGGTCAGGAGTGCCATTATGGTACAAACATTTTGTATTGCGAATAGGTCAATGGCTTATCAAAATAGTGTGGCGTATCATTAAAGTCAACCCAACCTTTTATATCAGGTATAATAGATGACCTAACAGAAGTTATGCCGCACGATTGCCCCTTCAAAAT
>CAZZLF010000020.1:0-11507 GCA_964654965.1 uncultured Bdellovibrio sp. | reverse complement strand
TTTAATTATAAAAAATAATTTCATGAATCAAATTCTTAGAAACAAACTCGTCTGGATCGCTGCACTCGGCTACTTTGTCGATTTGTTTGATCTCGTACTTTACGGCGTGGTTCGAATTCCCAGCCTGACCGATATCGGTGTGACCGGTGAACATCTTTTTGAAGTGGGCGCGATGCTTTTGAATTTTCAAATGGGAGGAATGCTGGTCGGAGGATTCATTTGGGGAGCAATCGGAGACAAATACGGCAGAAGAGAGGCTCTTTTTGGCTCAATCTTTCTTTATTCGATCGCCACTTTTTTGAATGCATTTGTGACGGACGTCAACACCTATGCTGTTCTTCGTTTTATTGCAGGATTCGGTCTTGCGGGTGAACTCGGTGCAGCCATTACGCTCGTCAGCGAGGCCCTTCCTCAACCATCTCGAGGACTCGGCGCCGCCTTCATTGCAACGATCGGATTTGCCGGAGCTGCCCTTTCATCGTTCACTTCCCAGATTCTTCACTGGAAACATGCTTATGAATTGGGCGGGATCCTGGGAATCCTTCTTCTCATTGCTCGCATTCAGTTCCATGAATCAAGTCTTTTTGTCGCTTCCAAATCCAAAAACGAGGGTGCCCGCTGGGGTTCTATAACCCAGATTCTCTTTTCAAAAAAACGACTCAAACTCTACACTCTTGGTCTATTGGTTGGCATTCCGATTTGGTATGTCGCCGGCATTCTTTCCTACTTTGCACCAGAATTAGCGAGGGAGTTCGGCGTACAAGGTGAAGTCAGTGCTGGAAAAACGATCATGGTTGGATACATCGGTGCCATGTTGGGTGACATTGCCTGTGGGTTACTCAGCCAGAAGCTCGAGTCCCGAAAAAAAGCGGTATTTACATTCCTCGTTCTTTCTTCTTCAGTGTCTTTGATGAGCGCATTTTTTTTAAAGAATTCAAGTCCCACTCTTTTTTATCTCTCTCGCTTCATCATCGGAATCGGCAATGGCTATGTTGCGATTTTAATCGCCTGGTTCGCCGAAGTCTTTGGCACCAATCTCAGGGCAACGGTGACGATTACGATTTCAAATCTGATACGAGGATCAGTAATTCCTCTCACTCTGGCGATGACTTTTCTTAAACCCAAAATCGGAATGGTTTCAGCTTCGATCTGGATCGGGGTCTTTTGTTTTGCAGGAGCCCTTTGGTCCACCTTGCTGATCCCTGAAACCTTTCATCGCAAACTTGATTTTATTGAAGAATAACAAGCGCTTGTTTGATTAAAACTTTGGTTGCATCAGGGTTCATTATCGAATAAAACCCACCCTGATGATACGTTCGTTTACCTTGATTTTGCTTCTTTCACTTTTGACGAACACTCACGCCCGGGCATTTCCTGGAAATGGGGAATTCAACCTGTTGAAATTGAAGTGTACCCGTTTTGAAAAAAGTAATTCTCAGACCTATCTCAGTATCATTCACTTTGTAAAACAAGGTCACACTACCGTTAAAAACAAGGTAACAACCATCGTTGATATTTCAAAAAATCAGGACGGTATTCTCGCTATTGAAGGGGAAGTTCTTTGTTACTTGTTCAACTCTGGAGAGAAAAACTTCATTTCAGGATACAATCTTTTTTCAATTTCTTACCATGACGGAGTGATCAGCGGAATGACGGGCGACCCGTACACTCAGACTGACGGTTCCTTCACCCTGGTTCCACTTTCATTTAATGAAAACGGCCTTTGGCAATTTTCCTACACAGGCCTCAATAATCAGCAAATTACTGCTGAATTTAATTGCACTTACAGCGATCAAAATCTCGGCAATTAAGCCCCACCGTCAGCGCTTCCCAAGCCCTCGCGGAAGTCAGCAGCCAGTGCTGCAAAAAGATACTCACGTTTCATGATCGCGATATTTTGAATCGAGATTTTCTTCGGACAAGCTGCCTCACACTCTTGCAAGTTGGAACAACTTCCGAATCCTTCTTTATCCATCTGATCGACCATTCGAATCGCTCGCTCTTTGCGCATCGGATGTCCTTGTGGAAGAAGCGCAAATTGGGTGATTTTTGCTGAAGTAAAGAGTGAGGCAGAAGCATTCGGACAAGCTGCTACACATGCGCCACATCCGATGCAGGCTGCTGCATCCATTGCACGATCCGCAAGGTCTTTGGGGATCAGAATCGAATTTGCATCAGCATGAGGACCGGTTTTTGCGCCGGTATATCCACCTGCCATTTGAATGCGATCAAATGCGCGACGATCTACTACAAGATCTCTCACTACAGGGAATGCTTTTGCACGGAAAGGTTCAATGGTAATGGTCGCGTCATCTTCAAACTGCCTCATGTAAAGTTGGCAAGTTGTGGCCCCACGTACCGGACCATGCGCCTGACCACTGATCATCAAGGAACAGGTTCCACAAATTCCCTCACGACAATCGCTTTCGAACTCAACAGGACGAATTCCCTGCTTCAAGAGTTTTTCATTCAAGACATCGAGCATTTCCAGAAAAGACATGTCAACCAGCACTTGATCGAGAGAATAAGTCTCGAAACGTCCTGGTGCTTTTGCACTTTCCTGGCGCCAGATTTTCAATTGGATGTTGATCTTTTTTCCGTTCGGTTGTGTAGCCATTTACTTATAGCTCCTGACTGAAAGTTTCACGTTTTCAAACTTGAGTTCTTCTTGATGACGGACAGGCTCAACACCTTTTCCTTTATATTGCCAAGCGGCAACATGGGCGTATTTTTCATCATTTCGTTTTGCTTCACCCTCGTCTTGGCTTTCCACACGGAAGTGGCCACCACAAGATTCTTCACGCGCAAGCGCATCACGAGCCATCAAAGCACCGAGTTCCAAGAAATCAGCGAGACGTCCAGCGACTTGAAGATTTGCATTCAAATTCTGATCATCGTTCAAAAGAAGGTTCTCATCGAAATCTTTTTGAAGTTCTGCAATTTTCTGTATCGCAGTTTTCAAACTTTGTTCCGTACGAGCCATTCCAACGTATTCCCACATGACATTTCCAAGATCTCGATGAATTTCAGATGGTGTGCGCTTTCCTTTTTTACCCACAGCGATCATTTTATCGATCTGAGTTTTGACATTTTTTTCTGCTTCTTCAAATGCAGGGTGAGAAACGTCAACTTTTTTCAAAAGTTCAATTGCGTGACTTCCAAGATAATTGGTGATTGTGAAAGGTAACACGAAGTAGCCGTCTGAAAGCCCTTGCATCAATGCAGAAGCACCAAGACGGTTTGCGCCGTGATCAGAGAAATTGGCTTCACCAGCACAGAACAATCCTTCAAGGTTGGTCATCAAGCTATAATCAACCCACAATCCACCCATGGTGTAATGAACCGCGGGGTAAATTCTCATTGGATTATGATAGGGGTTTTCGTTCGTGATCTCATGATACATGTCGAAGAGATTTCCGTACCTCTCCCGAATCGCACTTTCGCCATCGCGCTTGATTGCCGCTGCGAAATCGAGATAAACCGCTTTACCAGACTCACCGACGCCACGTCCTTCATCACAAACTTCTTTCGCTGCACGAGAAGCAATATCTCGTGGTGCGAGGTTTCCGAAGCTTGGATATTTTCTCTCGAGATAATAATCGCGGTCTTCTTCGGCAATCTGGCTTGGATCTTTTTTACAGTCTTCTTTTTTCTTCGGTACCCAAACGCGACCATCGTTACGGAGTGACTCGGACATGAGAGTCAACTTCGCTTGGTGACTTCCGGAAACCGGAATACAGGTCGGATGAATCTGAACGTAACAAGGGTTTCCAAAAAGGGCTCCACGTCTGTGTGCTCTCCAAGTTGCAGTGACATTCGAGTTCATCGCATTCGTAGAAAGGTAGTAAACGCGTCCGTATCCACCAGTAGCTAGAATCACGACATCAGCAGCATGACGTTCGATCTCACCCGTGTGCAGGTGACGAGTGATGATTCCGCGGCATTTACCATCGACCATCACCACATCGAGCATTTCACGGTAAGGGAACAATGTTACTTTGCCCTTATCGACTTCTTTCATGAGTGCAGAATAGGCACCCAAAAGAAGCTGCTGACCGGTTTGTCCACGAGCATAGAATGTACGAGAAACTTGTGCCCCACCGAAGGAGCGGTTGGCAAGCTCTCCGGAATATTCTCTGGCAAAAGGAACTCCTTGAGCCACGCACTGATCAATGATGTTTACTGAGTTTTGAGCCAAACGATAGACGTTTGCTTCGCGAGCACGATAATCTCCGCCCTTAATGGTGTCGTAGAAAAGACGCCAGATGGAATCACCATCATTGGGGTAAGATTTTGCAGCATTAATTCCACCTTGAGCAGCAATGGAGTGCGCGCGACGAGCTGAATCGTGCGTACAGAACGCCTTAACGTTGTAGCCGAGTTCCGCAAGAGATGCGGCAGCAGATGCTCCGGCCAAACCGGTTCCCACTACGATCACATTATATTTACGTTTATTGGCGGGATTCACTAGCTTCATGTTGGCTTTGTATAAATCCCACTTTTGAGCAAGCGGTCCTTCAGGGGCGCCTGATTTCAATTCAAAATTACTCATGATGCACCTCCTTGGGTGACATAAATGTAGATCGGCATCAGCAAGAAACCGACTGTGAGAAGAAGAGCGATGACGAAGCCAAGACAGTGAATCGGCTTAGTCCAACGTGGGTTCAACATACCCAAAGACTGGAACGCACTCCAAAATCCGTGGCGGAAGTGGAATCCAAGAAACAACATCGTTCCCATATAAAAGATCACATTTTTCAGATTGAGAAAGGTCTCCACCACCAAGCGATGAATGTCATGAACCATGACACCATTAATGTTTGCAGTGTAGCCATCTTCGATCTTTGGTCCAAATCGAAACTGAATCAAATGAACGATGATAAACACCAACAACACCAGACCAGTAATGATCATGTTTCGGGTCGTAATCGTATTTTTAGTGGGTCCTCCCTTGGACTGGGGAGAATCGTAAGCAACGGGTCTAGCTACTTTGGATGAATAAGTTACCTGAATGGCAGTTACCACGTGCAACAAAATGGTGAGACCTAATCCGATTTCCAAAATAAGCTTACCCACTCCCAACGCATCCAACTTGGATGCATAGAGATTCATGGCATCACCGGTGCCGGTGAAGAGGGTGAGATTCCCCAATAAGTGAACCACGATGAAAAGAACGAGGGCAAAGCCGGATGCGGCCATCAAATATTTTCTACCGAGTGTAGAAGAAAAAAGACGCTTGAAAGGTACCATGTAGTTTGGGCTCCTGAGTGTTTGTCTTGTATCGTCGATATTATCTCAAACAATATTGATTCACCACTTGATTTCATGGAAATGATCTCGATATTCTTAGGGATATGCTGATCGATCAAATCAACTTGAATCAACTTCGCGTCTTTGAATCGGTCTACCGCAGCAAGAGCATGACTCATGCAGCCAAAGAGCTTCACCTAACCCAGTCAGGCGTTAGTCAGCACATCAAGGCTCTCGAAGATGTTCTCGAACTCAAACTTTTTGATCGAATCAAACAAAAACTGATTCCTACCCCTTCTGCTAAAGAGCTCTACCTTCACACTTCAAAAAGTTTTGAAGAAATTGAATCCATTCTCAATCGACTGAAAAAAACAGATCAAGAACTTTCAGGAATCGTCTCCATCGGACTACCAATCGAATTTGGAAACAACATTGTTCTTCCTCTGTTGACTGAATTTCAGAAAAAAAACCCCAAAGTACGATTCAAGATTCGCCAGGGATTCCCCTTTGAGTTGAATCATCTTCTTCTCACCGGAGAGTTGGATTTTGCATTCGTCGATGCGTTTGCACATGACAAAGGAATCAAAACCGAACCCGTTTATGATGAGGTTCTGGAATTATGTGTTTCTAAAAAATTAGGCATTCCAGAAAAAACGACTACCGACTTTGGTTTTTATGAAAATCTTCCATTTGTTGATTATCAGGAAGATCAATCCGTGTTGAGTCTTTGGATGAAGCACCATACGAATGCTAAAAATACCGCGCTTGATGTGAAGGTTTATGTCATGGATGCACAAGCGGTCGGAAGATTGATCACTCAAGGTGTTGGGGCCGGTGTTCTCCCTGGCCACTTGGTGCAAAAGTTGGTTTCATTTGGCGAAAAGCTTCAAGTTTTTCCTGGTTCCGGAAAACCCTTACACAACACCATCAGCATTGCCTATCTGAAAGAAAAAACCCTGACTGCTTGTACGCTTGCCGTGCTGGAATTCACGAAATCAAAATTGAACGCTCAAAAGTAAACAGGAGTTCCTCATGTCGATCCAATTTGAAACCCGCTTCCAACATGAATACATCGAAGATTATGAAGATGGTGAGTGCATATTTGAAGAAGGCGATACCGGAAGAGATCTATACATCATTCAGAGTGGAAGCGTTCAAATCAAAAAGAAAACCAATGACTCTGAATTTGAAATGACTGTATTTCAAAAGGGTGATTTTTTCGGTGACATGGCCTTACTTCAAAGTCTGCCCCGTTATGCCAGCGCCTATGCCAAGGGAAAAACGCGTTTATTAATCCTGAAACCAGCTGGATTTCTTCTGAAGATCCGTCGTGACCCCACCTTTGCTTTTGAAATGATTCAACAGCTTAGTTTTCGGGTAAAAATGACCAATGATCGTCTACTCGCCCTGGTTCAGGAACATCACATTCCTAAAAACGAAGTTCAAAATCTTTTGAATGCCTTAGGCGGCACCGGGGGATCTGAAAAACCGTGATCACCACAATTCGATCCGATCGATTAGTTGTTATTTCCGATCTCCATCTCGGCAATCCTTTTTCGAACGCAAAGAAAAGGGTCATTCCATTTTTAAAATGGGCTTCAAAAGAAAAATTCGATATTTGCATCAATGGCGACGGTCTTGAAATCGCTCAATCCAGCTTTGCAAAAGTTGCATTTGACGTTCCTGAATTTTTCCGGCTTCTGGGAGAATTCAAAAAAGCGGGACGAGAAGTGTATTATGTCACTGGCAATCACGACATTGCGCTAGAACATTTCCTGGAAGACTGGGGAATGATGAAAGTTTCTCCGTTTCTGAATGTTCACTCGGGTCAGACGCGCGTTCGCATTGAACACGGCCATATTTATGATCCTTTTTTTGTGAAGTATCCGGTGCTTTATGATCGCCTCACCCACTTCGCTGGTCTGTTACTCAAGATCAATCCCCAGCTCTACAAACTCTGGATCGCTTTTGAAAAATGGTCCTCCATCCGGCGCGCGAAAAAATCCGGAATTGTGGGAGAACGCCCTCATTTCAGAGCTGCTGCAGAAGAACTTTCGTTTCGTGGATTTGATGCCGTCATTTTTGGACACACCCACCACGCTGGCGAAAAGCATCTGGAAAATGGCTCAAAATATTACAATACCGGCTCTTGGATGCTCTCCACCCATTACGCAAAAATTGAAAATGGCGTTGTGAGCCTTGAAGTCTTTTAGGGTGCCTTTTAGGGTGCCTGACTACTTTCCTATGCTTGGAGCATTAAATTAATAGGTTGATTGGCACTAAAATTGGTTGATCCCAGTGCTCATATGCCGAGAAAACCAATAATGAGATCCAAAGACCACCCCTATCACGTAACTGCCAGATGTAATAATAAAGAGCATTTTCCCATACCCATTTATGATGTTTGGAGCGTGATCTCCGCTGAGTTAAGTGAGGCGGTTAAAAGATTCGGATGCGGAATTCATGCATTTGTACTGATGCCGAACCATTTTCATTTACTGATATCGACACCAAAATCTGATCTCGGTGTGGTCATGCAATATTTTATGTTGGCGATCACCAAAAGGATCAATGCTATTTCTGGTAGGTCAGGACGTATTTTTGGAAGTCGTTACCACGCTTCACTTATTGATCATGATCATTATTACGATTGTGCATTAAAATATGTTTATCGAAATCCTGTAAAAGCCAGACTTTCTGAATCCGTGCAAAGTTATCCATTCAGTACAATTGTTTTCATTTGTAAAAAAAGATTTTCGGAAATTCCGATGATTCCACCACAGGGTCACTTAGAATTGATACCCGATGGAAATAAAGATGATTTTTTAGAATGGTTAAATTTGCCATTTCCAAACGAACAGGAGTCCATGATTAAAAAAGGTTTTAAAAAAACACGATTTAATCCGCCAAAGTCGGGCTGGAAGCAGGGGCGGGTGGAAATTGAAGGTTATCGAAAATCCCATCAAAATAACGCTCCAAGCATAGGAAAGTAGTCAGACACCCTTTTTTACTCAAAATCAAATTCAGCGAGTTTTCGTTTTCCAGCCTTGTAACCCGCTTTGACGATTTCACCGAGTTTATTAGGATTCAACGTCAGGTGTTCTGCAAGAAATGTTTTGGTGTCGGTCGGATCCGGATGAATCGGAATCAAATCGATGTCCCGTTTCTGGTGAAGTTCTTTTTCGAGAAGTTCGATGATCTGTTCAGTCAGTGCCGGATGAATGTCCGATTCTCTGCAGAATTTTGCCACAGCCGCCATCGCATTCTTTTTGGAAAGATACGATTCATACATGGAATTAATTTTTTGTTCGAGAAGAGTGTAGATTCCCTGAATCACAATTGCCGGAAGGCCGAGCTTGGTCAGCGATCCTACTTCTCTCACCCAGTGATAAGGCTGATGGGTATAACTTTGAATCACCAGGTCTGCACCAGAGTCGACTGCGATGTGAGTGGAAAGCGTTTCCCGCGTTTCACCGTCGATATAATAATATTTGTCTCCGGATTCATGAATTAAAGGATAAGGTGCAAAAACCACCGGAAGAGACGCGCTCGCTGCGATCGCATCAGATATATGAATGTTCTTCATATAGATCACGTTCGGATCATGGGGAGGAGCGGGATATTCTTTTTTTCCAAATACAACTTTACGGGCCTCGTTCAACTGGGTTCCGACAATGAACAATTCCGGTTTGAAATCTTCAAAACGATTGGAGGGAAGCACTTCTTCACGAATGAATTGTTCAAGCCCTTGTGTGGAAAAAAATCCGGTCATTCGAAGCCACTTGAGCTGCAAGAGCGAGGGAAAGCGTCCGTCAATCAAGGCGCTCATCACGTTTTTGATGGTTTGAAACTGATTGGCCTGTTCTTTCGCCAGCTCCGGACGAATTTTGAACATTTTCATGTATTGGAGCTTTGGGAGTTTGCGAGGGTAATATTGGACATTGGCATCTTCCCCGCTTCCAATGAAAGAGGCCGAAATATTTTCAAGGGAGTAACCCGCAGCCAACAAGGTCGCAATAAATGACCCACCGCTAGAACCCACATAAGTTTGTATGGCGCGCTCACCCGGCAAGGCTTGCCCCTGATCAGTCCTTAAGCCTTGGTAAAACTCAAAACCGGCATCTTTTAACGCGTATGAGACTCCAATATGGAACGCAGCAGCTTTCGTTCCCCCTCCTGATAAGACCAAAGCAATTTTTTTCTTCTTCGGAATTCGCTTTTTGGGGTTGGCCACCATATTTATTTCCTTATTCCATCAAGAGTACTTGAATTTTAAGTATTGGGAAATAGAATGAACTAATGACGACTAACTTGGATGGCAAGAACTGGGTTCCACTCGTAGAGTTCTCGGTACAGAAAGGTATCAGCCTTTCCACCTTACGTCGGTATATCAAATCCAATAAAATAGCATGGAAGCTCAGTGAAGGTCGTTATCTCGTGATGGATGACGGATCTTTTGTCGCTCCTCGTAATCATGCAGGGGCTATCGCTGATCCATCGACTGTTCCGACTTTTGTGAGCAGCAATATGGAAGCAAGAATGAAGAGACTTGAATCCAAGTTGATGGCTGCAAATGAAGAAATTGCGGAACTGAAAACGCTTCTGGCCTTCTACGAGGAACAATGGGCTCAACATTCAAAAAAATAATCCAGTCCCTTACCTTCTTTGCCGCCTTGGCAACGTTCGAAGCCAATGCCAGTCCTGAATTTGACCGTGTTTATCAACTAGACTCTGTTGCATGGCTAAAATCCAGTGACAATCTGGATGAAATTTTTTCTGAATTTCTCGATCAACATTATACCCAGTACTTTCAATCTCATCCTCGATTTGAAGTGAAGAAGATCAGTTCATTGAACTCGATTCTCACTCAGAAAGATGTTCCTTATGAGACCTTGGTGCAAGATCCTGTAATTTTGAAAAAGATTTCTCAGAAATTTCAGGTCGAGAGTTTGATTCGCACTCATGTCTACAAGGAAGGATCCACTTATCGATTTGTCATGGAGTGGGTTTTTACTCCTAAAAATACGGTTCTTGCCAAGCATGAATTTCGATATGCCGATCCCGGAAAAGAAACAGGACTCAAAGGCAGCGATCTTCCCCAGGCTCTGGACAAGGCACTGGATCTCTTAATCGCAAAGCTTCCTTTCTTGGGAAAAGTCACGGGTGTCGACAATGAAGTCGTGACCGTGAACATGGGACGGATTCAAAATATCGAGCCCCGACAAGTTCTCGAAATTTACACTTTGGATGGAGTCAAGATTCACCCCAAGTTAAAAACAATTGAAGACTGGAAGTGGATTCCGGTGGGCAAAATTGAAGTTCAGCAAGTGGAGGACTCGCTTTGTTTTGGTAAAGTGATTCAACTCGAACCGGGCAAAGGCATTCTTCGCCATCAAAAGATCAAAGTCGTTCTTCCAGCCCCAGCGGTTACCAAAACTGCAGATGAAACTCCATCCGAAGATTTACCGAGACTCGGTTGGGTCGCGACCAATCTTTCTTTAGGGTTTTATTCCCGTGAAGTCGGGACCGGAACGGGTGGAAGAGGAGGAAGCGGCATTAGTGAACTGTTTGATGTGGACAGTTTAATCTGGCTCAACTCTCGCTTTTTGACCCAGGCTTCTTTCAGTGGTTCTTTACTCAAACTTTCTCCCACAGATCTCGCTACTTCTACTGAAACCGGCACCAGTTACAGTGGTACGGGAACACAAGTGCGTCTAGCACTTGGTTATACACTGACTCCAACCCGAACCATTTTTGATCCTACGGGCTGGATCCACTTTGGATATCGCTCCACAAATTACAATCTGACCACCTCTTCGACCGATCTGACCGGGGGTTCGTCCCTAAACAGTCTTTTCATCGGTGTCGGTGGAGAAATTCCGTTTCGAAAAACAACGACATTCCAATTTGGGATGGATGTCGGTTTGATCAAAACACCGACAAATACCAAACCTAATTTTGGTAGCGCCATATCCTCCACCGCTCTCATGTTTAATTTTGGTGCCACTTACCAACTGAATCAAAATTTCCATGCCCGTGTACTATTAAAGATCAACTCTCAAAGCATGGATTTCTCAAATGGAAAAACCATTTCCCAAAAATTACTGTCCATCGGACCTTCAATTCTGTATTATTTCTAGCGACTTGACGGGGTTGTGAATTATGGACAAGAAAAAAATTCAAAAACAGATGCAAGAACTCGCATCTGAAATCGAAAAACACGATTACCAATATTATGTGCTGGATGAACCCCTGAT
>CAZZLF010000019.1:0-12461 GCA_964654965.1 uncultured Bdellovibrio sp. | reverse complement strand
AAATTCTGGCGCTCGGCGCATGAGCTCATTGCGATCAGTGATGCATTCAACTCCATCCGGCATTCGGCTTCCAGGAGCGGCAAAAACAGCCACTTGATGTCCCTTTTTTGAAAGCGCCTCCACCAACCACATCACCACTCTTTCGGTTCCACCATAGTGGAGCACGGGCAAAACAACCGGATGAAAAATGACAATTTTCATAACCATTCCTTCAATCTAGAACTTACTCCTTTGACACTTCTATGACAATTCAGAAGAGATTTTGCATTAAAATGAAACCACAAATGTGGCAGTGCGAAGAACTTGAAATGACGAAGTTTGTGATAGCGGAATTTGATCCAAACTCAACTTTTGTAGCAACACCTGACTGTTTCCAGATCAGCACTTGTCAACGGACTCTGTTTTTAACCTCACTTCACCCACAAATCAAAAAAACTTTCTCAACCGCTCGTCGACTCTTCATCGGACCAGATGCATATGAGTTTTTATTAAGATTTTCCAGTGGACTGGAAAGCGAGATCAAAGGCGAAACCGATGTTTTCGGCCAGGTGAAAACCGCCTTCAAAAATCTCTCTTCTCAAAATTCTCGTTTAGCTGAACTTTTGCAACCCATATTTCTCAAATTATTTGAAGACACCAAAGAAATTCGCGCTCAATTTCTTCAAGGAATTGGGGGTAATACTTACGGAGCACTAGCACGCCGCTTGTTGAACCCCTCTCCATCTGACCGCGTTCTGGTGATTGGAGCAGGTGATATTTCTAAAAGTGTCTCTCCTTATTTTTCAGATTTTCAATTGACGATCTGGAATCGAAGTAACAATCGTCTTCTTGAACTTCATCAGGATTTTGCAAAAAAAGGAATTCAGGCATCACTGCTTTCCGATGAAAATTCGCTTTCAACTGAAATTCAAAATGCGAGCTTGATCATCATCGCCACTCCGTTTGGCTCGATTGAAAAAACGCTGGAATCTGCACTAATCCAAAACACTTCCTCCAATAAAAGGATTTTGCACCTTGGTGCTCAATCCAAAGAAACAACAAAACTTGGCTTTTCATGCCTTTCCTTGACTGATCTTTTCGAAATGGAAAGGGAACAAGGTGAGCTTCGTGAAAAACAAGTAAGACAAGCCATGCAGGCCTGTCATGAACGGGCATTGCTCAGAAGTCTTGCTCGCTCAATTCATATTGCCCATGGATGGGAAGACCTCGCGGTTTTCATCTAAAGGCTTTGGAAAATGAATTCTTCAAAAAAGACATACAAACTCGGCACACGTCGCTCTCTTCTTGCTTGGGCACAAAGCTCATGGGTTGCTCAACAAATTGAAAAACTCAATCCCGGCATCACGGTTGAACTCGTCGGTATCGACACTCAAGGCGACAAAATCCTCGATAAACCTTTGAGCCAAATAGAAGGGAAAGAATTCTTCACAGCTGAACTTGATCACGCCCTTCTCGATGGACGTGTAGACTTCACTGTTCACTCGATGAAAGACCTGAGCCTCGAGCGTCCTTCCAAAATCAAGCTGGCTGCAGTTCCAAAGCGCGAGCTCCAACACGACATTATTCTTTTTCATGAATCCGTCGTTGAAAGAATCAAAAATGGAAGTCCGATACGCATCGGAACATCGTCACCAAGACGACTTACTCTCATTCCTGCTTTTCTTAAAAAAGCGCTTCCTCGCTTTTCAGCTGAAAAAGAAACAACTCTTGAGTTTATTCAAATTCGAGGAAATGTGAACACGCGTCTTTCCCGCGTTCATGAGAAAGAAGGTTCTGACCGTAAGCTCGACGGAGTCGTTCTTGCTTTTGCAGGTCTGGAACGTCTTGCAATTGATGAAAAAGCATCACAAGAACTTTGGAAGCTATTGAACCATACCAAAGCAATGGTACTCCCGATTCGCGAGTGTCCGACCGCTCCTGCACAAGGGGCGCTTGCCATTGAAGGACACCTCGATCGTGATGACGTATTGGCCACTCTCAAAAAACTACATCATTCTGAAACTCTGAGCGGCGTCCAAGAAGAGAGAAAAATTTTGGAAGAATGGGGAGGGGGTTGCCACCAGAAACTGGGTGCTAACTTTATTGCCAATCCTTATGGCGGAAAACTTTTCATCCGTGGAGAAAAACCAACCGGTGAGAATGTTACTGAAATTCGCAACCTCGGCAGAGTGCCTTACTCCATTTCTGAGTTCACCAAAGTCGAAGCTGCTGAACTTTTCAATTTTAAAAAAAGAACACTCACTTCCGAAGACCAAAAAGCTTTTCAAGAGTCAGAAGTTTGCTTCATCGCTCATTCCCGCTCCTTGGAATTCCTCAGCCCAGAAAACTCTAAGCTACTTCGCTCCAAGCGTGTCTGGGTATCGGGCATGAAGAGCTGGCATAAGCTCGCCCTTCAGGGAATCTGGGTCGAAGGCTCAGTCGAATATCAGGGCTACGATCACTTTAAGGTTTTCCGTGAAAAATCATTGCTTCGAATGGAACTAAAAACGGCATTCCTGACCCACTCAGAAAGCTCGGTTGCAGACCCTAATTCAGCACTCATTGCTACTTACAGCCACCAATTCAAGGAAATTCCTCAAAAAATCCTCAATGCAACCCATCTTTACTGGAGTTCCGGCTTACCCTTTTTGACCGTCTGGAGTATGCTAGGCTCCTCCGAAAAACAGGCTCAATTCGCCAAAAAAGTACATGCCAGCGGCTCAGGAAAAACCGCGGCAGCGCTTCGCTCCTGCGGTATCGAACCCGTAGTGATCGACGCAGATTAGGAGCGAAACATGAATTTGAATTATCGCCGCACCCGACTGACTCCAGTTCTTCGCAATCTCACCAAAGAAGTGGTGATCTCTTCTGAGAAACTAATTCAGCCCCTCTTTGCAGTGGAAGGCCTCAAGCAAAAAGAAATCATTCCTGGCTTGACCGGCGTTTATCGCGAAACAGAAACCTCCCTTCTTCAACAGGTTGAAAACGACCTTGAAAACGGAGTGCATAGTTTCCTTCTTTTCGGTGTTCCCGGCCACAAGCATGAATGCAAATTCAATTACGACTTCACCGCGAATCAAATTGCCGCGATCAAGAAACGTTTCGGGTCTGACGTGTTCCTCTCGGTCGACGTCTGCCTTTGTTCCTACACTTCTCACGGCCACTGCGGAATTTTGAACGATTCATTGGATCACGTCATCAATGATCAAACTGTAGAAGCACTCGCCAACTCTGCACTGGCTTACGCACAAGCCGGAGCAGATTGCGTTGCTCCTAGTGACATGATGGACGGACGCATTCGTGCAATCCGTGAAATTCTCGCCAAAAACAAACTCGATCAAACTTTACTCATGAGCTACTCCGCAAAGTTTCACTCCGGATTCTACGGCCCGTTCCGCGTTGCTGCGGATTCAGCTCCGAAGGGTGAAATGAAACTCAAAGATAGAGCCACTTATCAGATTGATCCGTCGAATCCGACCGATGCTTATCGCTCCAGCGTTCGTGACATGGAAGAAGGCGCAGACATCCTCATGGTCAAACCGGGAATGCCTTATCTCGATGTCATCAAAGATCTCACTTCAAAAATTCCGCTTCCTTGGGCGGTTTATGAAGTCAGCGGTGAATATGCCGCAATCGAACTCATGGCTGAACACAATCTCATCAACCGCGAACGCGCTCATATCGAAGCTTGGACCGGCTTCTTCCGCGCGGGAGCAGAAATGGTCATCACTTACGGAGCACGTAATGCCCGTGAATGGCTCAGTAAGCAGAATTAAAGGAAAAACAATCATGAATCTGAAAAAATCAGCTGAATACTTTGAACGTTCCAAAAAAATCGTCCCAGGCGGAGTTCACTCTCCGGTTCGCGGTTTCCGCGGGGTCGGTGGCACTCCTGTATTTGTTGAATCTGCAAACGGCGTAAGATTGAAAGACGTTGACGGAAATGAATACGTTGACTTTTGTCTTTCATGGGGTCCTCTTCTTTTCGGTCACCAGGACATGGAAATTGGTGAAGCGGTCAAAAGCGCACTTTCCCGTGGCTGGTCTTACGGTGCAGCTGAACGCTACTCGCTTGAATTCGCCGAAGACATGATCAAACACCTTCCATTCATCGACGAGATTCGCTTCGTGAACTCCGGAACCGAAGCAGTGATGTCCGCCCTTCGTGTGGCACGCGGTTACACCAAACGTGACCTCGTATTGAAGTTTGATGGTTGTTATCACGGTCACGTAGATTCGCTTCTCGTTCGCGCTGGCTCCGGCCTTGCTGAAATGGCGTCACCTGACAGCGCAGGGGTCTCTGCCAGCACCGCTGCAGAAACTCTCGTTTGCCCGCTCGACAATGAAGCCGCACTTGAAGAAGTGTTTGCCAAACACGGAGACAAGATCGCTGCAGCGATCATCGAACCATTGCCTGCCAACAACGGTCTTCTCATCCAAAGAATTGAATTTTTGAAAAAGCTTGAAGCTCTCTGTAAGAAACACGGAAGCGTTCTCATCCTAGATGAAGTGATCTCCGGCTTTCGTACCGCATTGGGTGGAATGGCTGAAATCACCGGCATCAAACCAGATCTCGTCACATATGGAAAAATCATCGGTGGCGGCTTTCCGGTAGGCGCTTACGGCGGACGCCGCGAACTCATGGACATGGTTGCTCCTGCAGGCCCGGTCTATCAAGCAGGAACCCTGAGCGCAAATCCTGTAGCGATGGCGGCAGGCCACGCGATGCTAAAAAAAATCATTCGCGAAAACCCCTATGCAAAACTTGCTGAAACTGGAAAATGGTTTGTGAGTGAACTTCAGGCAGCGGCTGACCATGCTCCAAATTTCTCAATGAACATTCAAAGCTTTGGTTCCATCTCTTGGATGGTCTGTGCCCCAAAAGGCAACAAACCTTCACTCGTTCGCAACATCGAAGCAATTCCAGCACAACAAAAAGCAATTTACGCACAAATCTTCCACGGATTTCTCGACGAAGGAGTTTATTTCGCACCAAGCGGATACGAAGTGGGCTTCCTGAGCACCGCTCACACCAAAGCTGATCTTCAGTTCGTGATTGAAAAAGCGAAAAAAGTTTTTGCAGGAGTGAAAGCAGTTTAAAATGGGCAAAGGCGATTTCATCAAAAATCCCGATCGCAGAATCAAACTTCTGATTCTGATGCAAGTACTTTGGGCGGGAATGCTCCTCGTGCTTGCTATTTGGTGGGGGACCTTGCTCCTTCAAAAGAGCGATGAAATTGCAAACCTTCAAACCCAACTTGGTGTTGCAGCATCCGATGTACAAATGAAACTTGACCGAACCGAGCGAATGATCATCGGCGAATCAGGAACATTCATCATTCTGATTTTGATCACTAACGCAGTACTTATTTTCTTCTATTTGCGTGACTCAAAACGATCAAGAAGCTTGCAGGCTTTTTTTGCTTCCCTGACCCACGAATTTAGAACTCCTTTGACCAGCATTAAATTACAGGCAGAGGCACTGAAAGACATTGAAGACAACCCCAAGCACACTCCATACCTCAACCGCCTGATCGAAGACGTTGAACGACTCGAAGGCCAGGTTCAAAAAACTCTCGAACTCGCAAGAGTCGAAGGCGGAGGCGGCCTTCAAAAACAAAGCGTTGGTTTGAAAAACTATCTCCAATCCAGGGTCATTCCCTTCTACACGACAGCTCAAAACAAGCTGGATCTCACCGTTGAAATGGGTGATGAGATCGTTATTGCTGATCCTTCTGCGGTTACCATCATTTTCCGAAACTTGATGGACAATGCAATTAAGTACTCCACTTCCTTACCGGCAAAACTCTCCATCAGAAGTGGTATTTTGAATGGGGAGTTACAAGTGGATGTCATTCATCAAAACTCATCCCCTCATGCTGATTCAAAGCTTTTGGGAAAACTTTTTTATCGAGGGAGTCACTCTCAAGGCGCTGGCGTGGGACTCTACCTGGTTAAAACCTTAATGCATAAAATGGGCGGAAGCGCTGAATTCCAGTCGATTGGCGATGGCCAAAAAGCCGAATTCATCGCAGAGCTTCGATTCATGATAGATAGGGAAGTTAAAAATGTTCATTAACCTCCTTCTTCTGGAAGACGAAGTAAACGTCGGTTCTACTGTGAAGGATCGCCTTCAAATGGAAGGCTATCAGGTACATTGGGCTCAAACGATCTCACAGGCAAAAACCATTCTTCAAAATCAGTCTATTGCCCTCGCCCTTCTTGACGTGCAACTTCCGGACGGCAGCGGATTCGATCTTGGTCGCATCATTCGCCAGAAGCATCCCGAAGTGGTGATGGTATTTCTCACTGCTGCTGGCACTGCTGAAGACCGAATCCATGGTCTAGAACTGGGCGCCGAAGATTACATCGTTAAACCCTTCCACTTCAAGGAATTGCTCCTCAGAATTCAAAATGCGGGTAAACGTCTTCAATTCATTCAGGAATCTCCGACTTCCGCAGGCGAAATCAAAATCGGTCGCGCTAGCGTTAATTTCAAACAATACGAAATCACCAGCGACGGTCAAAAAAACAAGTTGTCCCACAAGGAATGTGCGCTTCTGAAACTTCTGTATGAAAAGCGCGGAGAAGTCGTAAGCCGTGATGATATTTTAAACGTAGTTTGGAGTGAAGACGAATACCCCACCCCTCGCACGATCGATAACTTCATTTTAAAATTCAGAAAATGGGTCGAACCCGACCAGAACAACCCTACCCTGATCCGCAGCATCCGCGGAGTCGGCTATCTTTTGGAAAGAGAAAACACATGAACTCGAACACCAAACTATCTTTGTACTTCGATGCAGTCATGCGCAAAAACATCAATCGACCTCCGGTCTGGTTCATGCGCCAAGCAGGCCGCTACCACTCTCATTATCAGGGAATGAAACAACGCTATAGCTTCCTCGATCTGTGCAAAATCCCAGAGGCGGCTGCAGAAGTGACATTTGGCCCAATCAATGACTTCGATTTTGATGCAGCAATTTTGTTTTCTGACCTTCTCTTCCCACTCGAAGTGTTGGGGATGGGTCTTCAATATGTTCCAGGCCCAAAACTCGATTGGCACATTACTGACAATTCGATGCTCGCCAAACTCAATCCAGAAAAGAAAACTCCCCAGGAATTGGTTGCTGGAATCGGTTATCAGGGCAAAGCCCTTCAATTGATCCGCTCCAAACTTGCTCCTGAAAAGTCCCTTCTTGGATTCGTCGGCGGCCCCATGACCCTCTTTTATTATGCAGTAGCGGGTTCACACCAAGCTTCCACTGCCGAGGGCGGAAAAGGTCTCAAAGATGCTTATAAAGGTCTTACTGACGGTCGCTACGAAGGATTCTTCCAAATTCTTCTCCCACTCCTCATTGAAAACATGTGCCTTCAAGCAAGCAATGGTGCTGATGCTGTTGCCATGATGGACACTTGCGCGGGTGAAGTCTCACCTGCTGATTTTCGTGAACTGATTGTTCCTACGATCCGCGAAGCTCTGGTGCAGTTCCGCCGTCGCCATCCGAGCACACCGGTGGTTTATTACTCCAAAGGCACTGGCCCTGCTCACTGGCAGCATCTGACTTCACTGCCATTTGAATGTCTCGGCATCGACTGGAATTATCCAATGGCAAGTGCGCTCCAGGAATTTGGTGACCGCTGGTCCATTCAAGGAAATTTCGATCCTAATCTCATGTTGTTGCCTGAACATGCGTGCATGAAGGAAATCGAGAAATTTTTTGAGCCTATTTTGAAACTTCCTCGTGAAAAATTGAACGGATGGATCTGTGGACTTGGCCATGGCGTTCTTCAATGGACTCCTGAACAAAATGTACGCAACTTTCTGAAATATCAAAAAGAGGTGTTCTCCAAATGAATGCAAATCTTTACAAAAAATACAACGTTGCAGGCCCCCGATACACTAGCTATCCCACCGTGCCTTATTGGGACCACTCTCCCACAGCTGATGAGTGGGTTTCAGCGCTGAAAGGCGCTCTTGAAAAAGCTCAACAAGATCAAACTGGAGCTGCGATTTATATCCATCTTCCTTTTTGCGAATCTCTTTGCACTTATTGCGGATGCAACACTCGCATTACCCGCAATCATGCGGTTTCTATGCCCTACATTCAAACCGTATTGAAAGAATTCCATCTTTATCGTGAAAAACTGAATCTCACTGGTAAAAAGCTTTTGTTGAGCGAATTGCATCTCGGTGGCGGAACCCCCACCTTCCAAACGCCTGAAGAACTATCAGCCCTGCTAGGTGGCATTCTTGAACATTGTGAGATTCATCCTGATTACGAATTCTCGCTTGAAGTTGATCCACGTGTGACAACCAAAGAGCATCTTGAAACCTTGAAGAAATTTCACTTCAAACGCATCAGTCTTGGCATTCAGGACTTCGATCCGAAAGTTCAAGACATCGTTCATCGCGTTCAATCGGTTGAGCAAGTCCGCAAACTCACCGAAGAGGCCAGAGCACTTGGCTTTACCAGTGTGAACTACGACTTGATCTACGGTCTTCCTCTCCAAACACTTCAAAGCGTGGAACAAACCGTTGCTCACGTGATTGATCTCAAGCCTGACCGTATCGCTTTCTACAGTTACGCGCACGTACCTTGGATCAAAGCCAGCCAACGTCGCTTCACCGAAGCTGATCTTCCTAGTGGAGACGAAAAGCGAGCCCTCTATGAACGTGGTCGCGAGCTTCTCGAAGCCTCAGGATACATTGAAATCGGCATGGATCATTTTGCACTCAAAAGTGACTCCCTTTCCACCGCAATCGAGAAAAAGACCCTTCACCGTAATTTCATGGGTTACACATCCAGAAATGTTTCCCCCATTCTCGCACTGGGAGTTTCTGCAATCGGTGATGCATGGACCGCTTTCGCTCAAAACGAAAAACTACTGGAAACATACATCTCGATGGTGAATGAGAACAAAATTCCAATCATGCGGGGTCATCTTTTGAACCAGGAAGACCAGATCCTTCGCCAACACATTCTGAATTTGATGACCAAAATGACGACATCTTGGAACGAGGTTGAACAACAAACCGAAATTCTTGATGGAGTTTTTGAAAAATTGGCTGAAATGCAGAAAGACGGTCTCGTCAAAGTTCTTGCTAACTCTTGCGAAGTAACTGAAGAGGGTCGCGCATTTCTTAGAAACATTTGCATGGCATTCGATGCGAGACTCATTCGTAAAGCTCCTGAAACCCGACTGTTTTCACAAACCGTTTGAGGAACTTACCCATGATAGGCCATCTCAATCCTAACGACAAAAGAGTCACCGTGATTGGAGCCGGCGTCAGCGGACTTTTGATTGCATATGCCCTTAAAAAAAGGGGGTACGATGTTACCGTACACGAAAAGACAAACCGTTGTGGTGGATTGATCGAAACCAAAAACACTCCCTATGGAATCGTGGAGACTGCAGCTCACAGTATTCTTGTGAACGAACCGGTGAAGCAATTTTTAGATGAAATCGGTGTTGAACTATTGCCAATCAATCCAAAATCTAAAGCACGTTATATTTATCGCAATGGCAAAATGCGAAGAATGCCTCTTAATCTGATTGAAATCATTTCCACGTTGATCCATTTTTTTCGAAGACCAAAACTCAAGAAACCTTTGTCAGAGTTAAATCTGGAAGAATGGGGTAACGCTTATCTCGGGAAGTCAGCCACGCGGTTTCTATTGGCGCCCTTCACCACCGGAGTTTTTGCTTGTCTTCCTGAAGAATTAAATACGCAGCTGAGCTTTCCAAAGCTTCTACCTGCATCTCCAAACCAATCTCTATTTCAACATTTACGTACACTAGGAAAAAAACAAAAATCTCCTCGCGGTCAGATGATGGTTTTCAAACATGGTACCGAAGATTTAATTCGTAAACTTGAATCAAAACTGAAAGATCAAATCAAATACAATTCTCTCATCACAGAATCTGACTCGATCGAGGGAAACGTCATCCATTCCGTACCAACAAATGAAATTGATTACAGTCCATTGATTACTGTGACCGTTTTTTATACCAATGATTCTTTTTTATCCAAGCCACCGCGTGGAGTGGGTGTTCTTGTTCCTAGAGGTGAAAATCTTCGAATGCTGGGATGTCTCTTCAATTCTAGTGCATTTACAAATCGCACCACTTCCAATGACCTCACCTCTTTGACCGTTATGTTTGGTGGCACCTCAGATCCGTCTGCTCTGCAACTAACGGATTCCGAATTATCTTCTATCATCGACAAAGAACTCGAAATAACACTTAAAGTCAAAAAAACCCCTCTTCACCTCGAAATCACCCGCTGGCAACGCGCCATTCCAATTTACTCCTCTCACCTTTCCAACCACTTAAAACTCTTGAATCAACACTACTCCAGCAAAACTGGTCGAATAATTTTTACTAATTTTTCAGGCCAAGTTTCAATTCGTGGATTGATCGAGAATGTGATCAATCTTTAACGCACCAAGTCTTCAATTAAACACTCTCAGACAATTGCCTTACCTCTCATTCTTGGGTAGAAAAGTGTCCAACCAAGGGGGTTTAAAATGGTTAGAATAGTATTGGTTTTAGGGGCATTTTTGATTTCAAGCACAGGGTTTTCTCAAGAGGTTTTGAAATCTACCGTGAAAGACGTTTCGAACGAATATAGTCTTGAAGGATTTACTGATTTTGTACCAACTCCCACACCTCCTCCCGCAAATCCTACTCCCACCATTTCTCCATTGGACATTAATCCAAACGTGAACACTAATGGCGGTATCAACACTAACCCGGTTAACAATCAAACAAATCAGCAAACCACTACCGGCAAAATTAATGATGTAATCGTTACGATTGATCGCATGATCACCACCGGCCAAAAAATTTGGGATTTTATCGTATCCATGAAGCCTGATGCTAACTACGACACTTTCAAGGCTTCCGTTGTACCAGATGGAATCACTAGTTGGACTCAGTTAAACAAATGGTCCAAACCAGTTTCCAAAGTCTATCGCGTTGAATTCACTAATTCACTTGGCTACAACGCAGGAAGTTTTGATTATCGAATCACTTATTTTCACAGCGGATCCTACAAGGGAAAAGGGAAATTCATTGGTCAGATCAGTGTAGTCCCTCAAAACATCAAACTGAAATCGGACCGCACTTTCAAGTTGAAGGTTGAAATTGCAAGTGTCATCAATTTTGGCGACGAAGTGGATCCGATTGCAGGTGCTCAATTAATTATTAGCTGGGCTTCTCCAACAACAACACGCTACGAAATGAACTCTGCTGAGTACATGATTTATGGAAACGGCGAGTTCCAGGATCTCACTAATGGCTTTTGATTCATTTGATCCAAACGGAGCAGCCAATCCAGACGCTGGAATTTTTGGACTACCTTATACTTTTGAGGAATCAAAAATTATTTACATTCCAGTACCATGGGAAGCTACCACTTCATATGGAGGGGGAACTTCCCATGGGCCTGATGCAATTCTCAAAGCAAGCACGCAGCTCGACCTTTTCGATTTAGATGTGGATAAACCCTATTTAGCTGGGCTTCATGCCTTGCCAATAAATACGGAAATTTCCAATTTAAACGTAATTGCAAAAGAAAAAGCTAAAACCATCATTCAATCATATGGTGAAATCGAAGAAAACCCCGAGCTAAAGTCTAACCTTTCAACAGTCAACTCACTCTCCAGCCAAATCAATAACATTATCTTCTCCGAAACCAAGAAAACACTTACTTTAGGAAAAATTCCTGCACTGATTGGTGGAGATCACTCCATCCCATTCGGAGCATTTCAAGCTGCAGCCGAAAGATTTCCAGGAATGGGTATTTTGCATTTTGATGCACACTCCGATACTAGAAAAGCCTATCTTGGCTTCGAACACTCGCATGCATCCATCATGTTCAACACTGCAACCAATTTGCCGGCAATTTCTAAATTTGTTCAAGTAGGAATCAGAGACTTCTGCGAACAAGAGTTTGAATTTATCAACAATCAAAAAAATCGTTTCAAAGTTTTTTTCGATCACGACATACAACTGGAAAAAACAAAGGGTAAAAGCTTTGACATGATTGCAAACGAGATCATCAATGAACTTCCTGAAAAAGTTTGGGTCAGCTTTGATATAGATGGACTCGACCCTCGGTATTGCCCTCATACCGGAACCCCGGTACCTGGTGGCCTAGACTTTTTCGAGGCAATTCATATTCTTAGAAAACTTGCAAAATCAGGAAGACAAATTGTTGGATTTGATGTCGTGGAAGTTGCTCCAACTCTAAATTCAGACGGAGCACCAATTGAACCAATCCAAGCCTCAGACGAGTGGGATGCTAACGTTGGAATGAGACTTATATACAAACTTTCCGCATTTGCACTTGCATCACAGGGACATTCTAAATGGAGAAACCTCCGCTAAAAGCAAATGAACAACGAAATTCTTTGAATTAAGAGGCCTGACGCTTAATCAATGTTTGAATCTGAGATTCAGTTTTGATCAATTCA
>CAZZLF010000018.1:0-12490 GCA_964654965.1 uncultured Bdellovibrio sp. | reverse complement strand
CCACCGTGACCAAAACCACAATTTGTACAGCAGGAGGAACTTTTTCAACTTCCATTGATGCAAGTTCTTTGAGTGATGGTTCAAATAATATCAATATCTCAGCCGCTGTAGGAGATGTAGCTGGGAATACAACAACCGTTTCGACAATCAGGTCAAAAGACACGGTGGCACCGGTGCTCGCGATCGTCTCACCTGCAGATCAGTCATTTCTCAAGGGTAATACCACTGTAACAGTGAACTTCACGCTGACCGAGATCAATGCGAACAACACTCAGACGATGTCGTTTGCCTATAACAACGGCACTTCGCCTGCGAATTCAACGGTGGCGGTGACGAATGGCCCACTCACGAATGCAAGCTTCACTAAATCGATCACGACTCCGAATTCGAGCAACACGTCCATCTCAGTCACGATCAACTACTCTGATCTTGCGGGAAACCCAGCTACCGCGGTGACCTCGAATTATAAAACTGATATTGGTTCACCAACGGTGACATCGCTTTCTTTAAACGGTGGTATTGAGAATACTGATAATAATAACGTCACGGTTTCTTTAACCGCGACGAATGCTGTTTCGCCGGTGACCCAGTTTTGTTTGAAATACAACAATTCCACCGCTCCAGTTGCTTCTGATTCCTGCTGGGTGAATGTGAATGCACCTAGCCCGGGTATTACGCCTTCCACTTCGATCAGTTTCAGCAATTATTATTTCCAGGTGGGTTTTGTGAAAGACATTTACATGGTTTATGCGTGGGTTAAAAATCAAGCCGGAAATATTTCATCTCTTTCTAATTCTGGAGCAGGAACCACGAATACCGACAAATTCAAATTAGACTATGATCCGGGAACTCCACCGGTGATTAGTAAGTTGCAAGTAACTAATTCCAATTCTCCATCGAATCCGATCGCAAAGACCGATTTGCAGGTTCAGAGTGGAAACTACATTTATGTGAAATGGTATGCCGATGACCAGGAAGGTTTGGCAACTAATCCGATTTCGATCTACTACACAACGAATGACACCACTTATACCCTGTTCAGCGGAGCGGAAGCACTTCCGAATGCTGAGGGAGCCAACTGTACCAAGGATTCATTTTCTGGTTGTGTTCGTTTGACTGCTCCTACGAGTTCGTACTTCAAGGTTCGGGTCGTGGCTACTGATACCCGCAGCACTACAGTTTATTACAAGTCTGAACCCTTGAATAATTCCAATCTCAGAATTCTTGCTGGAAACACCGAGAGCGGTCTTGGTGGAAGCGCTAAAACCGCTGTTTTCAATGCTCTTGGGCAAGCTGCGGCTGTCAGTTATGTCTATCAATACCGTCTGGCGATCAGTTCTGACGGTAAATATTTTTACATTGATCCTGCTTATGGCCTGGTCTGGATCAATCCAGCGAACGGAATTTTAAGCGTATTCATTCCAGCTACCGGAACATCGAGTACTGACAACGTTGATGGTTCAAGCGATGTCAGTAGTGCGACCTTGAATTCCCCGTTAGGAATTACGATGGACTACCAGGACCATCTTCTGATTTACGATAAGAATCGCATACGCAGGGTGAATCTCTCCACGATGAAAATATCCACGATCATCGGAGGGGGATCAACCGAGTTATCAACCATGAGTTCGACTGTGAATGCATTGAATGTTGTCAAACTGACGTCTTCTTTTGTTTTTCAAAACATAACCATGACCATGATTCCGATGCCGAATGGTGATCTGTTGTTTTCTTCACCGAAAGCTGATCAATCGGGTATTATCGATTGGAAATACATTGCCAACACAAAACAAATTGAGCCCATGCGCTACACCGATCCGGACAACGCAGGAATGGGTGATGTCTCCACTTATTCTTGGGATACCGGCGGTGGCAGCACCATTCGTAAGGTTGGTTTTGCGGTAGAATTCAATCCTTCCACTTCGGTTGTGACGGGTTTAATCAAGGGTTTTCATAAAACATTTACCGGCGATTCCTATCCTCTTTATGCAAGAATTGATTATGCGAATGGAAATGCATCGACGGGTTACCCATCCATGGGGCTGAATAATCTTGGTGCATTGAATGCTCGGGGTATCACCACTGGACTGGATGGAAAAATTTATACCGCAAGTCGATTTAGAACCACACTTCATCAATACGACGTCGCTTCGAATAATCCTCAAACGATTCTAGGTACGGCTAGCGTTCCCAGTGCTCCATGCGCAGAATATACACTGGCAACGAGTTGTGCCGTGGATATCGAGTCTTACTTTGTTTCGAGTACGGGAAGAGTCTATTTCATGGATCAAGGTACTCTTCGAACCATCAACGATGCCAAACAGGTGATCACGCTTTTTGGTCAGTTCCCAAGTTATAATGGTAGCGGAGTGGTTCCTGTTGCCAATGCCCGTTTTGGAATGATCATGGATCTGAAACTGGATCGTTCCGTGGCTTCCAATAACAACCGAGTGGTCATTTTAGATTCTTATTCCGGTAATTATCGTGAAATCGTGAGAAACGGAAACGCATCTCATCTGACCAGCGCAGGTTATCAATGGCACGGCCCAAGAAAATTCGAGCTCGACCCATCGACCGGCGATATTTTTTCTCCGTATGGCGGTACTCATATTCGTCGTTACTCCAAAAGTTCCACGCCACCAGCTTGGACTAATGTCGTGGGTGGGGGGACTTATCCCTATGCCACGACCGGCGATGGACAAAAGGGTTCAGATATTTTGTTTACCTATTACAATTCAACTTTGGTGGGTTACGTCAACAACCAGCTTTTTTATAACAAATATCAATGGAGTGGGACCGATAGCATCAATTGTATGGTTAAAAAATATGATACTGGTGATTGGTATCGGCAATCCCATTTTCTTGGAAATTCTACTTGTGACGGCGCTTGGCAGGTGGGCGCTTCGACTTCGAGTACAGGAACTTCCATTAACAACATCGTTTCTAGAATTGAATATGATGAGGCCGGTGGAAAATACCTGATTCTTAGAAATGGAGCTAATATTTATACCATTGACGGTTCCAATACCTTACAGCTCTTCGCGACTTTAAATCATTCCACTGACTCATTTACCCATGTGATTGATAGTTCAAACGTACTTCAGATTTATTATTGTTCCGGAGGTAATCAAATCTTTAAGTACACGCCCTCTACCAATACGACTATCGCATTGCCATTAGGCCTTCCGGGAATGGTCTGCTCTAACCGAGCGACCTTGAATTACATCAGCGGCACGAACTCGATTATTTTTGGCTTTGCCGAGAACGGACTTTACGGAGTTGCGGAGTACTTCTTACCTTAAATATCTGTAAATCTTGCTCTTGGAGGGGCATCACCCCGGAGGCCAGTGCATCGCCCGACCCGCGAGAAAATGCAGGTGCAGGTGGAACACGGTTTGTCCCGCTTCAGCGTTACAGTTCATGACCACGCGGTAGCCTTTTTCATCGACACCGACTTGCTTGGCGATTTCTTTTGCTGCCAAAAATAGATCACCGATGAAGTGAGCCGTCTCGGTGGTTAGGTCATTAATAGTTGGAATTTCAATCTTGGGTACGATCAGATAGTGATGCGGCGCTTGTGGATGGATATCCTGAAAGGCGAGTACTTTTTCGGTTTCGTAAACGATTTTCGCGGGAATTTCCCGTTGAATGATCTTGGTAAAAAGGGTTGGCATATTGCTTTGATTTTCGCTAATGTAGGCTACATATGTCAAAGAAACTTTTTGTCGGAAACCTGCCTTTTGATGTGAATGATGCTGACCTGGCTACCGTACTCGGTGTTGCAGGTAAAGTTGATAGCGCAAAGATCGTGATCAATAAAAAGACGGGTCGCTCCAAAGGTTATGGCTTTGTCGAAATGGCCACCGAAGAAATGGCTAAAGAAGCGGTCGTTAAATTCGAAGGTGCGACGTTGAACGAACGCGCAATTACCGTGCAGATTGCTTCTCCAAAAATGGAAGAAAAAGCCAAAGCCGATGCCGCTGGTGAAGCTGGCGCCACTGGTTCACCTGTGAGCGCAGATGCTCCAGTCAGCACCGACGCTGCTGCAGAAACAACTACTGAATCCCAGAATAACGGGTAATCGCGCATGAATTCCTGGGCTGAGTTCGGGTTCACTCGAGTCGCCGCGGTAGTGCCAAAGTTGGCGCTGGGCAAGCCTTTGGAAAATGCCTCTTACATCCTTTCCCATTTTAAAAAACTTTCAGAAGAAGGTTCAAACGTCATCTTCACACCGGAACTTTCACTGACCGGTTACACTTGTGAAGATCTGTTTCATTCTCAAACCCTATTAGAAGACACGATGGAAGCCATTTCCAAAATTGTCTCGGAATCAAAAAACTTTGTCGGGCTGTGGATTGTAGGAGCCCCACTTCAAATGCCGGATGGGCGTTTGCTGAACGGCGCATGGGTGATCAGTGCAGGTAAAATTCTTGGGGTGGTTCCAAAAATTTCCCTCCCTAATATGGGTGAATTTTACGAACGACGCTGGTTCATCAGTGGTCGACGGGTGAATGAAGTGATCAAAGATGAGCGCCTTGGAGAATTCTTGGTTTCACCTTACCAGATTTTTGTTAGTGGTCCGGTGCGGGTGGGGATCGAAATCTGTCAAGACCTCTGGTCTCCTCAGTCACCTTCTGAAAATCTTTCCCTCAAGGGAGCGAATCTGATCCTCAATCTTTCAGCGTCGAACGAAATTATCGGAAAGAGTTCCTACCGTCACGGTTTGTTGAGAGTGCAATCTGAACGCCTTCATTGTGCTTATTTTTATGCCAGCTCGGGCGCGGATGAATCGACCAAAGACACTGTTTTTTCAGGTCATACCCTGGCGTATGAGTTGGGCGAATGTCTGGCAGAGGTTAAACCATTTGAGAAGAATGATTTTTCGATCACGGTAGATTTTGATTTTGAAAAAATCATGAATTCCAGAATGAAGGATGTTTGCTTTTTAGAATCTGTCGAAGAATTCACTCAAAATCCAAATTACCAAAATTATCAAACTCAGGTGTTTCCGCTGAACCGGGTGGCTCTGAAGGATCTTCAACGAGAAGTGATTCCAGATCCATTTTCGGCAGAAGCGATCTGTTCTGAGATTTTTGAAATTCAAGTTCAAGGCTTAATGAAAAGGGTGGTTTCTTCCCGTGCCGGCAGTTTGGTAGTGGGTGTTTCCGGTGGTTTAGATTCCACATTGGCACTGTTTGTCGCTAAAGAAGCCAGAGATCGATTCAAAAAAGGTAAGTACACCGGATATTCCAAAAACAATGTGAATGGACTAAAGTTGATCGGCGTGACCTTGCCCGGTCCTGGAACTTCCGCTCAGACACTATCTTTAGCGGGTGAGCTGTTAAAGTCAGCGGCTGTTGATGAAATTCGCGAGATCTCGATTCAAGCTGCCGTTGATCAACATCTCAAAGATCTGGGTAAAGACAGTTCTGATCGGAGCGTGGTCTATGAAAATGCCCAGGCCCGTGAACGAACTCAAATTTTGTTTGATCTGGCGAATGAAAACCAAGGAATTGTCGTTGGAACCGGTGATCTTTCCGAACTGGCTCTTGGTTGGTGCACCTTCAATGCCGATCAAATGTCGCATTATTCGGTGAATGCTGGAATTCCAAAAACAGTAGTGAAAAAAATGGTGGCGTGGTTGTCAGATATGGCAGAAGCATCTCTTTCACCGTTTGAAAGCTCACCGATCCTGGGCATTGTACTGGTTTCGATGTTCCGTCAGATTCTTTCTCTTCCGATTTCTCCGGAACTTCTTCCTCCTGCAGCGGATGGAACGATCGCTCAAGAAACCGAAGCATTGATCGGAAGTTATGATTTGCATGACTTCTATCTGTATCACTTCCTGCATTCAGGATTTTCGAAGGAAAAAATTCACGCCATGGCTGAAGTTGCGTTTTCTCTACAAAGGGAAAAATTGAAACAAATTCCTCGGTCGATTGATTTGTTTTTTCACCGGTTTTTTACGCAACAATTCAAAAGAACCACTTTGCCCCCGGGGCCAAAGGTTTTCAGAGTGGGGCTATCACCTCGATCCGATCTTCGAATGCCGGATGAGATCAGCTCATCATGACGGTGCAAGCGTCTTCTTATTTTGAACCGTATCTGACGGGAAAAATGAATCATCTGGTGATTTCCGAAAATGATCGGTTTATGGCAATCATCGAAGAAAAACCTCTGGTTCAAGGTCATTGTGTTGTTTTTCCCAAACGGATGGTGGATGCCCTGGTCGATCTATCCGATGATGAAGTGTCTGGCCTCATGGTTTTTGCCAATCAGGTCTCTCGTGCGATTCAAAAAGTGATTCCTTGTCCAAAGATCGGAATTGCGGTCATCGGACTTCAGGTTCGCCATGTGCATGTGCATTTGGTTCCGATCCACAGTGCCGATGATTTAAATTTCACCCGTCCCAAATTGAATACATCACCAGAATTGTTGGTGGAATTATCGGATCAAATCCGTAGTAAAGTCATTTTTTAAGAACAGATCTGCACTTGTTCTGTCGATCGAGCGTGCTATCATGGATGCATGCTGAAGCTTCCTGCGTTTTCGACTAAAAAACAGATTAAAAATACGAAGATCAAAAAAATTGCGGTGCTGACCAGTGGTGGAGATGCTCCTGGAATGAATGCAGCCATACGTGCTGTTGTTAGAACCGGATTAGCCCATGGAGTGGAAGTTTTCGGAATTCATCGCGGTTATTCTGGATTATTGGAAGGTTTGATTCAGCCCATGGTCCCTTCTTCAGTTGCCAACATCATTCAGCGAGGAGGAACGGTTCTGAGAACCTCACGCTGTCCGGATTTTCATACCAAATCTGCACGAAAAAAAGCTGCCGAGATTTTAAAAAAGCATGGAATCGATGGATTGGTTGTGATCGGTGGAGATGGTTCATTTCGAGGGGCATTGGCACTTTATCAAGAAAGCGGAATTCCGGTGGTTGGAATTCCAGGAACCATTGATTTAGATATTCCTTATACGGATCAGACCATTGGTTTTGATACTGCAGTGAACACGGCTGTAGAATTGATTGATAAGATTCGAGACACCGCATCTTCTCATGACCGAATCTTTTTGGTCGAAGTGATGGGGCGCCATTGTGGAATGATCGCTTTGCATACCGGTATCGGTGCCGGAGCAGAGAGCATTCTCGTTCCAGAATTGAAAATGCCGAAAGATAAGGCAGTCGATGAAATTTGCGCCAGCATTGATCGAGGCATCAGACGTGGAAAAACCAGCCATATCATTGTTGTTGCAGAAGGTTGTGCTTTCGGGGGCGTTACAAAATTAGCAAAATTTCTTCAATCGCGAGGCTATGATCCGAGAATTGCGATTCTGGGCCACACTCAACGCGGGGGAAGTCCGAGTGCCCATGATCGCTTGCTTGCTTCTACATTGGGTGCAGTATCGGTTCATGCATTATTGAGCGGAATTAAAGAGGGAATGATCGGAGTTCACGCCGATCAAGTGAGTTTGGTCAGCTTCAAAAAGATCAACGACAAGCAGTGGAAGTTTTCTCAAGAGATGTTGAATGTCGCGAAGAAGCTAGCTGTTTAAATTAATTGGAAATGACGGTTTCGGAAAGAGCGATCACTCTTTTGTATTTTTGACGGTGATGGAACCAGAAGTAGGTACTGCCGGCAAGCGCCATTCCTGAAAGAATATCGATCAAGTAATGCTGTTTTGTGGTCAGAGTCGTGAATGCAATTAGGGTCGACCAGATAAAAAAGAGCCAGAATAATTTTTTCTGTTTGTCAGTAATGAAGGCAAACGCTGAAAGATAAACAGATGCAACGTGAAGGCTGGGAAGGCAATTGGTCGGTGCGTCTGCTTTTCTCAACCAGATCCAGGTTTCCTGAAGCCAAAGTGGAATATTGCTTGGGATCGGGAACAGTTCACGTGGATAAGTCACCGGATAAATCACAAACACCAGGCAGGCAATGAGCTGAGCAACAAAGTACGAATAGAGGTACTGGTTGATGTTGTCTTCTTCACGCAACAAAATATAAACAAAAGCAAAATAAAAATATTCACTAATATAGATCAAAACCGTCCAAGGTAAAAAAGGGGTGTTCTGATCGATCCAGGTCAAAGGTAACAGGGTCGGTTCATACAAAGGGTAGTGGTTTGTGGTGTAATACAGGACGTAAGCGAGGGCATACATGATTGCGCCCGCAAAATATTTGTTTCCCCGAGTGATGAACAATGGAAGGGTCATGGAAGCCGCATCCTCTCTGAAATTAGTCGATTTCGCAAGTTTCAACGCGCTGAATAATTTGGATTGATTTTGTTTTTTTAACGATTGAAGACTCCCCTTGACCTTGGTACTTTGCCGGGGATCGTCCCATCATGAAAGTAAATCTTGGAACAGTGAGCGCAGCCCATGTTTTTTGAAAGTTTAAAGCAGTTTTTTCCGGTCTTGATTCTCTTATTTGCGGTTTGGGTCGTGTTATCCAGACTTCCCAAGGTAGATCTGGGACATTCACCGGAGTTTCAAAAGAGACGCCTTTGGAACTGGCTTCCGCTGGGGTTGACTTACGCCTTCCTCTATATGGCCCGATATAATTTGACCGTGAGCAAAAACGCTTTCGGTGATTTGATGTCGAACGCCGATTTCGGAACCATCTTCGGGGTTGGAACCATCGTTTATGGTTTTGCTTTTGTGATCAATGGTCCTTTAACAGATCGAATGGGGGGCCGTAAGGCGATTTTGATTTCAGCGATGGGATCAGCCATTGCCAACCTGGCAATGGGGCTTCTTACTTATTTCGGTATCACTGAAAACCTTGCTCTTCACTTTTCCATTCTTTACGGCTTGAACATGTATTTTCAAAGTTTCGGAGCAGTGGCCATTGTGAAAGTCAATTCTGCTTGGTTCCACCTGCGCGAGCGCGGAACGTTTGGTGGGATTTTTGGAATCCTGATTTCACTTGGACTTTATTTTGCCTATGACTGGGGAGCAATGATCACCCGCAGTTTTGCTCTGCCTTGGGTATTTTTTATTCCCACTTTGATTTTGATCGTGTTCTTCATCCTCTCTTACTCCATGGTTCGTGATCTTCCTTCCGAGGCGGGATTCAGTGACTTTGATACTGCGGATCTGGAACATGAAAAAGAAGGGGAGCGTCTGAACGCGCTTCAAATTGCAAAACGCATGTTCTCGCACAAGGTGATTGTCATCATCGCATTGATCGAGTTTTGTAGTGGATTTCTCCGTCATGCGATCATGAATGAATACATTATTTTTTCAAAGCAAGTCGGCATCATGGAAAATTTTGTCGCGAAGAACTGGGGTCTGCTTCTTTGCTGTGCCGGTATTTTGGGTGGGGTATTTGCTGGAACCATTTCAGATAAAGTTTTTCATTCTCGTCGGGGACCCGTTTCAGCGGTGCTTTATGGAATCATGCTCATCGGTTCAGTCGTCATGACGTTCATGTTGAATTCGCCTTATCTGGGATGGTTGATGGTCATCATGTCGATGGCGATCATTGGAGTTCATGGAATGCTTTCTGGAACCGCAAGCATGGATTTTGGTGGTAAGAAAAACGTGGGAACCGCGGTAGGAATCATCGATGGAATGGTCTATCTCGGTGCTGCTTCGCAATCGTTCATTTATGGAATTTATCTTCCGAATGGGGATGCGTCCAAAGATACGGCTAATTGGTCTTCTTGGCCTGTGGTGATGATTCCCATCTCATTGATTGGGTTTTTGATGGCTGCAAAAATCTGGAATGCTAAAGCAAGTTCGAAGGGTTCACACCATTGATTTTTGATTCAGCCTTGAATTGGACGAGTGACCAAAAGATCGCAATCGATAAGCTCAAATCCAATGCCAACATTTTTCTGACCGGAGGAGCGGGAACTGGAAAGTCCACCGTGATCCAGAATTTTCTTCGCGAAGGCGTGGATGGTTCGAAGAACACCGCGGTTCTTGCTTCGACTGGTACTGCCGCTATTCTTCTTGGTGGAAGAACCTTTCACAGTTTTTTTGGTCTCGGAATCATGGAAGGTGGAATCGACCATGTGGTCGCGCGAGCCACCAAACATCAGGGGATCTTGCAGAGACTTCGCAAAACCGATCAAATTCTTCTTGATGAAATTTCCATGATTGGTTCAGCAGAATGGGTTGCTGCTGAAAAAATTGCCCGCATGGCCCGCAAGCGAAGTGCCGAGCCCTGGGGTGGAATTCGGATGGTGGTAATTGGTGATTTTGCTCAATTGCCTCCGGTGGTGAAGCCATTGAGACCTTCTCCCGGTGCTGATCCTTATTCTTCACTTCTGTTTTCTCAGGAATGGATGGAACCCGAAAAGCCTTGGTGTTTTTTAACCGAGACCTGGTACAAAACAGAATTCGACTCAGTCAATCTAAGGGAAATCGTTCGTTCCACCGATGCAGAATGGAATGAAATTCTGAATGAGCTTCGCTGGGGAGAGTTTGGTCCTCGAGCCAAAGAAATGCTTGATAGTCGTTTGCGTAAAGTCCCCTTGGATTTTCATGGAACCCGCCTTTTTTCCAAGCGTGCTCAGGTCGATCATCTCAATCATCAACGCTTACATACATTGAAGGGATCGATCCGCGAGTATCCCACGGTGTATGTGGGGCATGCCCAAAAAATTGATGAATTAAAAAGAAACGCACCCATCGGAGAAAATCTCGTTTTAAAAGAAGGTGCTCTCGTAATGTTTCGTCAGAACGACCCAGAGCTGAGATTTGTAAATGGAACTTTAGGAACGATTCTTCGTCTGAAAGAAAATGAAGTTCAAGTGGAATTGCTCAAAGGAAGAATCATCGACTTGAAGCCCGCTTCCTTCAGTGCTCTGGATGCCGAGGGTGAGATGGTCGCTACCGCGACCAATTTTCCATTGAATCTAGCTTGGGCCTGTACGATCCACAAGGCTCAGGGAGCAACCCTCGATCTAGCCCATGTTGATCTTAGGGGGGTCTGGGAACATGGTCAAAGCTATGTGGCGCTTTCCCGAGTTCGATCCCTAGAGGATTTAACCATTGAAGGGTATTCACCATCCGGATTCAAGATGGATCCGGCAGTTAAAGATTTTTATCGTCGTTTAAACCAGAATAAGATTTAAAAAATTAGCGTTGATGGGATTGGCCGATTTGAAAGAGGGTATCGAAGTGATACATCCCTGTGCGGTGTCCATCGCTCCATTCAATATGGATTCCATAAAGGCCTACCGGCTGAATTTTCATGGGTTTGACATCGGGTTTAAGGGTTTCCTTACGAAGAGTGCGTTTGCCAGTCATTTCATCCACGCAGGTGGCACAGGGACATTCGAATCGCAATTCCAGGTAGGGAAGGGTAAAGGTTTTTCCGCCATCAAATACCAATTCGATGTGGTGTGATTTTTGAGCGGAGGGGACGATTCGAGTGAGTTGATGGCTGGACGACATGCCATTTTTTAACACGAATTTGTTTTAAAAAAACAGATACTTTGGTTAGAATCTTCATTTATGTTAACGGAAGTGATCGGCAATAGACTTCAGGATCCCCTGAACCGACTTTATCGGGAGCGGATCGCCCAACTTCTCGCCCGGATTTTACAGTCCACGGCCCTGACTCCGAATGCGGTGACCTTGATCCATACTCTCATCGGAGTGACCGGCGCTTACCTGATTTACAAACAATCTTATCTCATTGCGGTGATTTGTCTCGAACTTCGTGCCCTGCTTGATTGCGTGGATGGAATACTTGCTCGCTTGAAAAATCAAAGCACCTCTACGGGGAGAGCTTTGGATGCAATCGGTGACGGAATCACCTTTAATGCCCTGATGGTTGCGGGAACGCTCCGACTCATTAAGGATTTTAAATCTTATCCGCACCCACTCATCATTGCAGGAGTCATGATCTTTGCCTTTGTGGCGGTTCATTCCGGTGTGGTCTATCACTTGATGAGACGAAAGCTGACTTCGGTGGCTCAGCGAGAAGTAGATATTGTGGAAACTGAGTGGCGCGAAATTTATGAGCAAACCAAGAAGGGTAAGCCGTCCCCCTTGGTGAAGTTCAGTTTTTGGATCGATTCCATGACGATCAAGTTCGTTTCTGAAGAATGGTATGAAAAAGTCATGAAGCGAAAAGACCTTCAGAACTGGAGAGAGGTCGCCCTTCATGAAGCTGAAATCATGCATGAACTGGCGTGCAAAACCAGGAAGGAAGAATTCCGAAGTGCAGTGGTTGCAACGTCTTATGTGAGTGACGACAATGTTTTCTCATTGATGAGTATTTGTTTCATCGTTTTTGGAATGTTCCACCATCAGGTTTTTCCATTTGTGCATCCTGTCTTGATCACCTTTACCGTCGGGTTGTTGTATTCGGTCACAACCTTGTTTTTGGGGCTTCATTATTATCATTCGTTTCTGCACGGGATTTATCGTGAATGAGCTTCAACGGATTTTTTAAAAAACTGGCCTCTTACCTAGATCAAAAAGCATGGTCCACTTGCGTCCTCTTTTTGTTCCTGACAGTGCTTTCCA
>CAZZLF010000017.1:0-12592 GCA_964654965.1 uncultured Bdellovibrio sp. | reverse complement strand
GGGGGGGAAGCCCGCGCCACGGACACCACTCCGTAGCCGCAAAACCTGGTTCATTTCTTCTTTTTTGAAAAACAGGGCGAAATTCCAACTGGCAATTTTTGATTGAATCCCAAACCTCTTCTTGGATCAATTGATCAAAGGACTTACTGGTTTTTTGTTCAGCAAATCGACTTAATAAAAGAAATCCAAGATCTGAATACAGGATTTTTTCACCCGGATTTGAAATACAGGAATCCGAAATGACCATTTCATAAAAAAAATCTTTTCGAATTTCGATCGGAACATTGACCATGTTTCCAGCATTGCCAAATCGACTGATCATCGATTCATAAAATGGCTTCCAAGCAGGTAATCCAGATGAATGATTTAAAAGATGACGAAATGTAAAATTTTTTTCAGGATAATTGCGATCAAGATCAATCCATCCGGCATCATGCCACTTCATATACAATGATGTAGTCGCAATGATTTTTGTGAGCGACGCCAAATCAAATCGTGAATCTTCATGGATTTGATTCTCTTGGAAACCGCTTTCATAACCTGTGAATTCGCGATTACATTCATGAATCTCATCCAATGTTCCCCAGGCTGCAGCCATTCCGGAACCGATTCCGAGGCGCAACCCTTCTTGCATTAATCGAGAAACAGCTTCTTTATTTTGAGAAAAAAGATTCACACTTCTATGTTAACAGGGGGTTCTAAACTGAGTCAATCTAGCTTGGGCTTACCACTCCTCGCTTTGACCAGCTGCCCATTTCATCATCCCCACCACTAAGTCCTGGTCTGAACCGTCAGGATCTCGGATGAAGTGCTGAAACTTCCACAAACGACTGGCCTCAGGATGAGATCCCGTAATAGCAACCCGTCCGTAACCAAACGGAGCTGAAATCGCATTGATCTTTCCATCTTCAAATCTGGAATAAATTCGAACACCGTAAGACTCTTGGGTATCTACATCGATAAA
This sequence comes from uncultured Bdellovibrio sp., assembly GCA_964654965.1. GTDB lineage: Bacteria > Bdellovibrionota > UBA1018 > UBA1018 > CAIMNF01 > CAIMNF01. Next base: position 11,628 of record CAZZLF010000017.1, on the reverse strand, counting down.
TGGTCCACCATGATAGTAGACTTGTCGGATTTCGTTTTTCCAGGCCAGAGGAAGCAATCGTCCTGGGCCATCTTTTTGGTCCCAAAGCATCGTTCTGCCAGGAACGATTCCCAATCCGTCCACATCGGACGAACCAATCTTTGCAGTAGTGAGAAAAGCTCCAGCACAAAAGCCAACATATCCCCCACCATTTTCAACAAACTTGCGAATCCTTGCTAGATATCCTGATCCCATCGCTTCAGCAGCGGTTTTTGATTTACCACCTGGCTGAACCCATAAAATCGCCCTCTCAAAAACGCGTTCAGATGGTTGCTGCTCGCGTACAAAATCCACTTTAAAGCCCGCAAGTTTTACCGATTGGGCCGCTGATTTCCAGCAATTCAGACAAGCTCCCGGGCCACGATAAACCAATGCAATCGGCTCGGAGGCAAAAACTGAAGAAAACGAAAAAAAGAATGAGAAGAATAATAAAACGTTTTTCATCCTTTTCAGGATAACAGATAAAAAAAACGAAAAAACAGCAGAAATAAAGTCAAAATTCAATCACGGTCTGATGATTGACGATCACGCCCGAATGTAACGGCAAAAAACAGGAATAAAAGGGCATTGATGGCGATCAATTCCACACCCATCCGATAACCTGCCATCAAAATCTCACTGTTGAAATCCAGAATCGCAGTGAATCCAATTGCCAAGGCACACCAAAGTGGAACAAATCGATGATTCAATTTGAACCGAGTAAAGATTCCAAGTCCATAGAGTCCGATCAAGGGTCCATAGGTATATCCCGAACAGCGAAGAACCAAGTCAATGATCGAAGTCGTCTTCATCGAATGAATCCATAAAATCAAAAAAAAGATTAACACGGCTGCCAGTGTATGAACCAATCTGACAGGAATCTTTTTCTGAAACCGCTCAGGCAAAAGATCAATTTCGATCGACGAGGCAATTGCAGGTAAAATCGTTCCTGCGCTGCTAAATGTAGCTGCCGACAATCCGAAAATGAATGCAATGGTGGTGAATTTTCCGAGATGATTCAGGGCCAGATACGGCAAAACCTGATCCGATGCAATTGAGCCGTTTGCCAGCAATGGAATGGGAATACCCTGAGACTGGTAATGCGCCCCCAACAAGGCTCCAAGAGCCAGAAAAATAAAATTCACCGCTACCATGACAAATGCCAGCGTGAACATATTCTTCTTAGCATCGGCCAGACTTCGGCAACTGAGATTCATTTGCATGATATTTTGATCAAGACCATTCATCGAACTGGTGATCAACATCCCGCCAATGATGGACTTAAGAAAAAAATTCGGCTTTAACGGATCAGTAAAGAAAATTTCCGGCTTCAAGATCACACCCCATGGGTCGCTTACCTTGATCCAAAGAACCGAAATCAAAATGATCACCGATAACAAAAGAATCACCGATTGATAGGCTTCGGTCCAAACCAAACTCTTGATTCCGCCCTTATAAGTATAGAGTGCGATCATTGCCATCGAAAAAGCGAATGTCACCGAAGGATCAATACCGAAATCCGCCGCTAAAAACCGATGAAGAATCATTACAGAAATATACAGTCTTGCCGCTGATCCAAAAGATCGAGATGAAATGAACAACACCGAAGCGGTCTTCTGGGCCATGGCTCCGAATCGTTCTCCGAGATAGGAATAAATCGAGATCAGATTTTTTTGATAATAAAGCGGAAGCAAAACATTGGTAATGATCAGGTATCCACAAAAGTAGCCAAGAACTATCTGAAAATAGGAATAACCCTGGGAAAGAACCGCTCCAGGAATCGAAACGAATGTCACTCCCGAAACGGAATCACTGATCATTCCAAGCGTGATCATCCACCATGTCGAATTATGTGATCCAATATAATAATCCGAAAGTGTCGCCGACCTGGCTCGATAAAATGAAATCGCGAGCAGGATGATAAAATACAATGCCATGGCAAAAATTCCGTAATACGGAAGTTGAAATGCTTCATAGGTATTCATAAATTAACTTTAAACGAAGAATGAAAAAATGAAACTTAAATGACCCAAGTCTCGCTGGCGATCGTACGACCATTCAAGAAGCGGTCTCCTGACAACTCTGAAAGATCCAGGGTTTCATATCTACCCTTCACCATCAATTCAGCAAGCGATATTCCGACAGCATAGCTTTGCATAGCCCCGTGTCCGGAAAAAGAATGAGCTTCAAAGATGGGTGAACCAGTGACCCCAAGAAGAGGAGAAACTTTTCCTACAATAGCGTGATGATCGGGTGAGTTTTCATACAAACCGGCCCAACCACTCACATGCTTGAGACTTTCAAATGCACTGGAACGCTCGTAAAGATGTGCCCAAATATGTTCTTCAAAAAAAGCGTCCGCATCATAGTTAAAATTGAACCCTGAAATTTCAGAAGGGGTGGCAAAACCGCTCAATCCGTAAATCGATTCCGGATGAAAATAAACTCCGCTCGGGTCAATGATCATTCCGTATTCTGTCAGATCGACTCCACGCGATTGAAAAAGTGAAATTTGTCTTCGAAGTGGAATTGATGGACAACGATATCCCAGGATCTTTGCCAAATGAGGAGCCCAGGCGCCCGCTGCATTCACCACATGCTTGGCTTCAATCTCGATCCACTCCCCGACTAGCGGTCCTGGTGTAAAAGTAGTTGGATCCTGACAGAGTAACTTTTTCTTTTCATCAGAGGAAAGCTGATTGGAGAACTGAAAGGCTTTAATTTTTCTATAACCACCATTTTCACCCGCAGCGGTGACCCAAACATGATGGTAAAATTGAACACCTTTTTTCAAGGCTTGTTCCCGATAATGTTCTTTCAAGCGGTTTGGATTCACCAGACCATCACGCACTCCGAAAATAGCGCCTGCAAGATCATCGGTCTTATCAATGAATGGAACTTTTTTTCTTAATGCTGGAACATCCAGGACATCGACCGGCCATCCGTTTTCCACGTGCATTTCCCTGGCTTTGAGCGCCTGATTCCAGGTCGATGGACGGTGCAACCAGAGATATCCGCAATCGCGATATCCCACTTCATGCGCATGAGCTGCAAAATATTCGATCGAATATTTAGATGCGAGAAGATTTACCTTTTGTGACCAGGTTGCGCGGACACCTCCAGCGTTGAGCTCACTGGAGCTCCACTCTCCGGTCAAATCCAGATCAACCACCATGACCCGGTCAACACCCTGTCTTGCCAGGCCCATGGAAATTGCACTTCCAATCAGTCCAGCACCAACAATCAGATAATCCGTTTGAAATTTTTGGGTGACCATTTCAATTGAAAACTACCACATCATTTCAGTGAAGTTCTCTGAAATGATCTTGGGCACGCCTTTTTCTTCGGCAATATAAAGTATCTTGGTTCCTCTCGAGATTAACCCCTTGGTTCCTCCTTTGAGGTTTGAAACATAATCCTGGGTGAACATCATCATTGTATATTTCGGGTGACGAAAGAAATAAGGATGACTCGCATTGACTTCAATTTTGGAATACTTTTGAGTGAGAGCCGATTTATACGCCTTCCAGTGTTCTCGATCATGAAGAACACCTTTGATGGGTGAAGAAAAATCGGTGTGATAATGACTGATGTATTTTTCTACATCACGGCTTTCCCAGTCCCGAATCCAGGAATCAAAAAAACGATGCAGTTTTTCATCTCGGCCACCATTTTTGAATTGAGGCAACAGATCATCAAAAATCAGGACTGGGGTTAATCGGATTTGAATCGATTTTTCCAATTCCTTTAGATCTTCATTTCGCAAAACCACACATCCTTCGCTGTCGAAATCTTTCTTCAATCGATCCGGGGCGTTTGTTCCATGCAACATGATCTCACCACCGGTGCATCCGGCGATCTGATCGTATGAGTTTGGATAATTCACATAGAAAGCCATGCTTCCGAATTTTGGCTCCAGCGAAGGAGGAAAAATCTTTTGGGTAAATTGATACACACCTTCAGGAGTTTTGAGATCACCTTCCAGTTCTTTATCGCCTTTTACCCGACCAGTGGTCGCATGGTAGGTTTTAATGGTCTTAAAGGAGTCGTCATTTTCATAATGAGCCAGATGCAGGAGGTTGGTGTTTTTATCGACCAGAATGAGTGTATGAAGATGGTGGTCATGAGAAGACTGGACCACCCGACTTTCGGCTTGTACCGAAACTGCTTGGATTAAAATCGAGATTAATAAATAAAAAAAGGTCACAATTTTTATTTAAGCCTTAAACTTTAATTTGGGAACCATGCTCAGTGCTTCCACCACAATTTTTGAGCTCATTTTTGATTTTCCGACGCGCCGATCTTCAAAAATGATCGGGAACTCCTTGAAGCGAAATCCTTTACGATATGCACGATATTTCAATTCGATCTGAAAGGAATAACCACCAGACTCCATGGTATCAAGATTGATACTTTCCAGAACTTTTCGCTTCCAGCCATTAAAACCGCCGGTAAAATCACGAACGGGCACACCCAAAATCAAACGGGCATAAGTACTGCCACCACGACTAATGATCTTGCGGAGCAATCCCCAATTCACGGTTCCGCCACCGGCAACATAACGTGATCCCAGAACAAAGTCGTGATTTTGAAGATGATCAAGCATGACCGGCAAGAAACGAGGATGGTGAGAGAAATCAGCATCCATCTCAATCAATTGGTCATAGTTATTCTGAAATCCCCAGCGAAAGCCAGCAATATAAGCAGGTCCTAATCCTTGCTTTTGTGTACGGTGAAGAACATGAACCCGAGAATTTTTTAAAGACAATTGGTCAGCCAATTGCCCGGTTCCATCGGGGGAACCATCATCGACCACCAAAACATGAACGGTTTCGGGAGTGATTCCCAAAACCGCTTCAATGATTGGTTTTAAATTTTCAATTTCGTTATAAGTCGGAATAACCACTAAAGAACGTGCGCTCATCGGCAGATTCTAAAACGGAACATCTTCTTCTGTAAAGGTCGGTTCAGTCTGGAAAGAAGTCGACTGATAACTATTATTCGACTGTGATGAAGGCTGTTGGTATCCCTGATCTTGGTAAGAAGATCCGGCATTCTGAGAACGACCGGCTCCTGCACCTGCATTTCCACCAAGGAACTGCATGGTTTGACCTACGATTTCAGTAGTATAACGGGTCTGGCCATCTTTATCTTGCCAGGAACGGGTTTGAAGTTTTCCTTCAATATAAACCTGACGACCTTTTTGGAGGTATTGACCAGCGAGTTCAGCCAATTTTCCAAAAAGAACAAGACGATGCCATTCTGTTTTTTCTTGTTTTTGACCGTCTTTACCGGTCCAAGCTTCGTTTGTTGCGATACTCAAATTGCATACGGCTTGCCCGGATGGAGTGTACTTCAACTCCGGATTTTGCCCCAAATGCCCCACCAAAATCACTTTATTTACTGACATGCCACCCTTTGTACTTTTAGAGAGGTGATCCGTCAAGCAGATTGCCGGCTTCCGATTTTTGCGCTTGTTTTAGCTGTTTTTTCTCTGGATATGCCAGACCTCTTTGCTCGAATTTTTTTCTCCAGACCTGTTCGACCTGGTGCGCTGCCTTTTTCTGATCGACCAGATACAGGATCGGATCAAACTCACAATCTGGGCAAACGATGACGGACCTCATCTTCATCCGGTAAATCCCCTCAAATGATAACCCCACAGGAATCACAAAAAGGGCAAGCCCCTTCAACCCAAACCAAGGGTAAGTCATCAGGGTTAAAAGAATCGTGGTTAACAGGATTTGAAAATAAAATACTGAGGTTCCAATCCTGGCAGGAAGATGGATCCTGCGCTCACGATTGCACCCGACACAATAAAATTTGAATCCCGATTGCTCAATTTTTTTCCAATAACTGGAAGTCACCCGCATTGAAACTCCTTTTCAATACCGCCTCAATCAGAGTATACCAAAAGCTTCATGAAAAACGAGTTCCAAACACATTCCCTCACACAAAAGCCACACTTCCCACTTCGCTGGAATACCGTGCTCGACGAACTCGTTCCACAATTCGTCAAGAACCGTTTTTCTCCACAAAATTCATGGAAAAATAAACCCTTCAGTCAGGAAGATGTCACTTTTTTCTCAAAGGGCCTTCTGGAACTCTCTGGTTTTTTTACCGAAGACCGTGAAGGAGCAAAACTTCCAAATTACTTCACGACTGCAAAATTCCGTTCCAGTTATTTTCTTTATTTTTTCGCCCTTCAAGGGGCCAAATTCCTGACGCTTTTTGAGAAATACCCCCAAGCCATCGAAGCTGCCTTTGCTCACGCAAAAAAAACCGGAACACTTCGAATCGTCGATGTTGGATCCGGACCGGGAACCGCCTCGATCGCCTTTCTGATTTTTGTACTCGAAAAGTTGGCCAGTGAAGCCAAAACTGCAGAAGGAAAAAAAATCACTCTTCCATTCCGCATCCAACTCGAATGGATTGATCACAATGAAACCATCCTCAAAGATGGCGAACAAATGCTATCAGAACTTTTTGAATTTCTGGATGAATTTGAAGGTTCCATCGATCTGAACACTCAAGCAAGACCTTGGTGGAAACATCCTAAAGATTTTGATTTTAAAGCTTCGCTTGTTCTTTTTGGAAATGTATTGAACGAAAGCAACGACGATCCGCGAATTTACAATTCCGGACTGGTCCCATTTTTGAAAAACATGGATGGAGCAGGAATTCTTTTTGTTGAACCTGCATTCAAATCAGCATCTCAACGAATCAGCCGAATCCGGGATGAACTGATGCCTCACCCGATCTGGGGTCCCTGTCTGCATCAGGAAAAATGCCCCCTCGCCGAAGGCCGTGATTGGTGCCATTTTTCAGTTCCAGCCGAACTTCCAGGAAGTTTCTTCAAGAAATTCTCAATCAAACTTGGCAGCAAACGCGAGTGGTTGAAGTTCTCTTTTCTCTGGCTCGCTGCTGAATCTCGACCTGCTTTGAAAACAAACTTGGTGCGCGTTGTGAGTGACCCGATTCGCACGCCTCGTGGCCAACAAAACCAGCTTTGCACACCTGAAAAAATCTCATGGGTGAACACTCCTTCACGTCCGATTTATCGTGGCGATGTCATCTCACCCCCTACTCCAGGAGCCAGAACCAAAAATGATTCGATTCCACAACCGAAGTTCAAACCGCGTCGAAAGTGAAAAAGTTTACGGAAGCCAATTTGTCGATCTTGCTTACAAGAATCCGATTGGTTTTTTTCTGACCAAAACAGTTTTTTCCCGTTCTTGGCTCAGTAAAATTATCGGTGCTTACGAAGACTCGAAATCCAGCACGTCGAAAATCGCTCCATTCATTGAACAATACGGAATCAACATGGAAGATTATGAATTCCAGGAATTCAAATCGTTCAATGAGTTCTTTATTCGCAAATTTAAACCAGGAAAAAGGATTTTTAATTCTTCTCCGAACGTGTTTTGCGCCGGCGCCGAAGCACGCTATCTGGCGTTTGAGAATATTTCTGCTAATACACGCGTCACGGTGAAGAACATTGAGGTTTCCATCTCAGAGCTTTTTGGACACACGAACGAAGCCCATTCAATCGCTCAGGAATTCGATGGAGGAACCGTCATCATCGCTCGCCTCTGTCCCGTTGATTATCATCGCTTTCATTTTCCGATTTCCGGAAAAGTGATTCATCAATACCGCGTTTCCGGAATCCTTCATTCCGTCAATCCAGTGGCACTTTCGGTTGATCCCGAGATATTTTTGAAAAATGAAAGACAAGTCTGCATTCTTGAGAATCCAATTTTTGGAAATGTCGCGATGATTGAAGTGGGTGCGCTCGGAGTAGGCAAAATTGTCCAGTCTTATGGCAAAGAGAAATTAGTCGGATCCACATTTGAAAAGGGTGACGAAAAAGGTTATTTTTTATTTGGTGGGTCTACTGTTATTTTTGTGATCAAAAAGAACGTCCTGACCCTTGCTGAGGACCTGTTGAAGAACAGTTCCGGAAAAGAAATTATCGAAACATGGATTCCTTTGGGAGATCAACTCGGTGAGTACCGAAACAGCGGCAGCCGGACAGGATAATGTTCTAGATCTTTTCACAAAAATCATCGGACCTTTTTCGGCTTCCTTGGTTATTCCACTGCTTGATGAACCGGATAACATCGAAGAACGGGTTGGCACACTGGTTCTTCAATTCAATGCTCATCCCCAGATCATCCTACCCTTTCGAAAGCTGATCGGCTCCATTCAGAACAAGGAACCGATGGCAGTGCTCGAAGAACAAATTCGTTTTTTCACGACGGCACAAACTCGAAATTACATGATCATCTGCCTGATGAACGAAGTACTTCAACTGAGAGATCTACAGGTGGATCTGAACAGCGGCAGACTTCCCGGTAGGGCGAACGATCTTTTGAAATACGCAAATCTGGCGCGACAGAAATTCGGAGAAGAATCGCGCTATAAAAATCTGATGTTCGCCGTTGGGTTGCTGTTTGACTGGTGTTTTTATCTTCAAAAATCAAATTTACTGAATCTTCACGGAATGAAATTCGATGAGATGATTGAAGAATGCTTCAATCATGGCGTCGAACAAGGAAAGTTAGTGACTCGCCTTTCGCGACATAAGGACAACCTCACTTTTGAAAAGCATGCCCCGGTCATTCCCCTTTTTAGACAGTTAAGTCATGTGGTTATTTCGATGCTTTATCCGAACTTGGGTCCAGGGTTTTATAAAAACCTGTCATCCATCAAATACACTGAACCGCTGAAACTAGCTTTGGAACAAAATGAATTTGGAATCCATTCCGGAACAGTGGCGTCGATGATTTCACAAAGTTTTTCAATATTTCATCCCATTGGAGAAGCTTTTCAATATCTGGGGATGGCCCATTTGGCTCACTATCATCAAGACGAACCCATGCTCGACCTGATCGGGATCGCTGAACTGGCTATACTTTTGAAAGAGAACTTCAAACCAACTGATTTTTCAAAGACCCTGCCGGTCGAAAGTGGCGCCCCGGAATTGAAATTTCTGAATTTTGTCCTGAACGATTCCGCTCGAGCTGAACTCAATGAGGGCAAAAAATGAAACTCATTTATAATCGATATACCGAAATGGGATGTTTCAGCATTCGTGGAAAAATTGATGAAAAGGAATGGAAAGTTCTCGAACTTGGATTCAACACCTATTTCAAAACACTCGAGGAAATGACGGTCATCAATCTTACTCAAACCATCATCCCCGAAGAAATTGTTCCAACGATCCTCGCCTTCAAAAAGACCATGACTGAACTCACACAACAGAAAATTTTCATGATCTCACCCATCAAAGCTATCGGGGATTTTACCAAATTTGATGTTTTCATTGCCCGATTTCAAGCACAGAAAATTCGTCAAATATGCCGTAAAATCGTTCTAGAAGACGAGATCTACGAAATCGAGACTGGCATCAATGAAATTCAGGAAAAAATCAAAGAGCTCGGTTTTGATGATAGTTCAGCTAAAAAAGAAGTTCAGAAAAACATCACCGTTAAAGTCATGAACAAGACTTTGGAACAAATGATTCAACAATTTAAAGATCGTGAAAAAAACCTGAGGCCAGAACCCTGTGAAATCGATGACTATGAAATTAAAGTCAAGTCGGCGATCGAAGACATCACGAAAGCCATTAAAAAGTCGGTGAACCTATGAGCTTAAAACCTAAAGTAATGGTCACTGAAGAAGTCATCACGCTGATCCAGAAGTATGAAACCAGAAAAAATGCCCTGGAATTAAAACTGGAAAAAGAGAAACGCCGCCTTGATCAAGTCCATCAGGTTCTTCAAGAAAATAGCCTTCTGGAAGGAAAGGCAAAAGTATTGATCAACGAGTTTCTGATGCTTCAATCCTCACTCTGGACGAAAAATAAGGATTTTTACCCCGAAACTCGGTTGGCCATTCTTCAAAAAGCCGTCGACCTACTCGCCTCTTCTTCAGCGGGTAGTGCAAAAAAAGATAAGTAAGATATACGGATAGTATGCCAGTGATCTTTTTAATCAGAGTTTTTCTTTGATCGAACGATAGATTTTACCCAATTGAGAAAATTTTCCGACAAAATCTGACTTCTTGACGATGTATAGATCATCCGGACGATCGAGAGTAATCCATTGCCCGCCGATGATCTCCTGCTTTTGATTCAATTCCAGCAGGTATCGATAGTTGGCAGAGGCAATCACATGCTCAGGATACAATGCCTGTTCATCCAGATCACCTTCGCGAATCAACATGTCCTGATATTTTTGATATTCATCCAAGAAAGAAGAAAAATATTCCTGAATCCCGAACAATCCGGACAGGGTCGGATTCCAAAACGTCCAACCATAGTCGGTATCATCGGCATAATAAAGTTTGGTATTCACCTCCGCCATCATCACCGTGCCTGGGGCAGCTTTTGCGTTGGGAGGATCATATTTTACGATTTCAGTCTCATATCGATAGACCGGCTGATTCCATATTTCAGCATCACGCGTTTTATCCATGAGAAAGGACTGTTTTCGAAGTCCCAGCATGTTGGACATCACGATATGAAATGCTCCAGCGTTGGTATCGCTGCAATTGGGGTCTTGAGAATTCAAACGGGCCTGTGTCGCTAAATTTGGATTTTTTGCATTCATCAAATGTTCTCGTTCTTTGAATGAAAGCTTATTTGGATCTTTGTTACCATAGAGGCGAAGAACGTCCTGCTGGTATTTCAGGACGATGGATTCTAGCTCACTATCGAGAACTCCATCGGTGTCGGAATAATCAGTGAATGTCTCTACGCCATTCACGATCTTGGTAGTGGGATAGAAAAATGTCTTATTACACATTCCACCGACAAATCTCAATTCGACTTTTGGTCCGACTTTATTACTAAAAAGACGCTTGATATCGTTCATCTTGCCGCTAAAGCTGCTCCAACCGTCTAGATCAGCATAATTCGCGGTAAGCAATGCCTTTACATCACCGGATCCAAACGGAATCATCACTGATTTACCGTCGATTTTGACTTCAACGTCCACAGGAATAGGCTCACTGTAATGAGCTGAAGCTGCAGACCAAGCATGACAATAACCTTCCCAATATTCGTCATTGGCACTGTTTTTTAATCGATATTCTTTTACGAGTTTAAAATCAAAGTCACCCATCACGATTGAATATTTTTCAAGTGGAGAAAGATTCGCCAATTGCTGACGATCCATGTTCTTGATCTCATTCTTGGTAGGAAGACGAAAATTGAAAAACAACCGTTCGCGATCACTGGCAGTGAGATGCTGACTTGCTTTCGACTCTTGAAACGGCAACCAACGATAAGTAAAGGCTCCGCGGTTTTTTGGCCAATAACTATCCGCCCAGGGAGTTGCTTCTTTCGGAACGGATCCTTCTACTGGTAATTGATCCAGTCGATTCAGATAACGGGCATCATTCCAAGTTGCTTGAAACCCTCGAGGATCACTGTTTGGTAGCCATGGTTCGGCCAAAGCCGCTGAAGAAGTGAAAGCAGAAAACAAAACAAGCCCAAGAGTATTTAAAGTAAAATTGTGACTCACGGGCGCGGATCCTACCGGATTTTAGTCATTTTTTGAACTTTTTTTATTTCATGTAATAACAAGACAAATTTAAGATTTAACC
>CAZZLF010000016.1:0-12845 GCA_964654965.1 uncultured Bdellovibrio sp. | reverse complement strand
GAAGATGAAGAAGCATTGGCCGATACGATTTTACTCTCGCTTAAAAAATTAGGCTATGAGTGCAATCGAGCTTCTACTCTGAAAGATGCTCGTGAGCAGTTAAAAAGAAATCGATTCGATATTTTGATTCTCGATCGTAATTTGCCAGATGGTGAAGGGACTCGGTTGTTGAAAGATCCCAACCGAGGAACGGCTATGACATTGATTCTTTCAGCCAAGGCAAGTGTTCACGAAAAAGTAGAGGGATTGAATTTCGGTGCCGACGACTATTTAGCCAAACCATTTTCTTATGCGGAACTTTCTGCCCGTTTAAAGGCATTGGAAAGACGTCGCGTTCCGTACTCAGAAGCAAGTGAAAATTGGAAGTCAGATGAAACCACTCTCACCATTGAGACACCCAAAGGTAAAATGGAGCTGACTCCACTCGAATTCAAGTTTCTTACGTATTTGATTGCAAGACAGAACACCATTGTCAGTAAATCCCGCCTGCTTCAGGAGGTTTGGGGATTCAAGTTTTTACCGAAAACGAGAACAGTAGATTATGTAATCACGAATCTCCGAAAGCGGATCGAACCCGAACCTGAGCATCCTCAGCACCTTCTGACGGTTCGTGGTGCTGGTGTGAAGTTTGTCCCATGATCCGCACAGGATCCCGTCCCGTCATTTTTCACGACGCGTTTTATCGTCGAAAAAACAACATTTGAATTAATAAATAAAATTTAGATAATAGGATTATGAATAAGATTCAAGTTTCCCAGGAAGGGAAACGAAAGGTGGCTTAAGATGAGCTTGTTCAAACCTGTAATTTTGTCCCTGATTTTTTTGATCTCAACTAATGCTTTTGCCGGTATGAAAGCGCTGGTTTATAACGGAGTCGGAGCCTGCAAAGAGGATTGTGCAAAGGCGGCGTTTGATAGTGCAACTCAATCCGGCTTTGATGCGGTCTACGTCGGTGATCAGGATGTTGATCCTAAAATTTTCAATGGTGCCATGGTTTGGATTCAGCCGGGCGGGTATGCCGGAGTGGCCATGAATAACATGGATCCACGGCTCAAAACCAATTTGAAAAATTTCATTTATAATGGCGGCGGATATGTAGGATTTTGCGCAGGTGCCTTCGTCGCCACTTCCCGCGTTGGAACCACGAATGTTCAAGGGTTGGGTATTATTCCCGGTGGGACCAAGCTCTACGGAAAGGGAGTTCGGATCTTCAAGTCGTTATGGCAAGGATCTGAACGTTATTTGTATTGGGAAGGTGGCCCCTATTTTCGTGGAATGCCACCAGAGGTTGAGCAGACTGCAAGTTATCCTAACGGGGCAAATGCCGCAGTTCGAACCACGTTTGGAAAAGGTAGGGTTTGGGTGACTGGGCTTCATCCGGAATCTCCACAATGGTGGAAAGATGAATCCGGGTATCAGGATATTGACGGAGATGATCGAGACCTCGTTTCGAAAATGCTTCATTGGGTGACCGAAGCCCATTAACCAAGTTTAGTCTCACTTTCATTGAATCCGAAAATTCTCTATGAGATCATTGAACTATGAAAAAAATTAAAATGATTTCGCTCTTATCAGTTTTAAGTTTCGCTTTTGCTCAAGCTGCTCCGTCTAAAACAAACAATCTCGCCAAAGTTGAGCTTGGCAAAAAACTATTTTTTGATCCACGCATGTCCAAGGATGGAACTATTTCCTGTAACTCCTGCCATAATGTTATGGCTGGTGGGGATGATAACCGTCCAAACTCCGTTGGTGTCGAAGGCCAACATGGAGGACGTTCTGCTCCTACTGTGTGGAATGCTGCAAACATGTCAGTACAATTCTGGGATGGACGAGCAAACTCTCTTGAAGATCAGGCAAAAGGCCCACTCACTAATCCAATTGAAATGGGTATGAAAGATCATGCTGCAGTCATTGCGCGTATCCAACAGATACCGGGTTATGTTGAAGATTTTAAAAAGGCATTTCCTGAAGTGAAGTCTGAAAAAGACATTTCGATTGACCAGTTCGCCAATGCAGTTGCTGAATATGAAAGAACTTTGATTACCAAAGACAGTCCATATGACCTTTACATGAAGGGCAACAAAAAAGCGATGAGCCCAGCAGCCGTCAGAGGTATGGGACTTGTTCAGACCGTTGGATGTACTTCTTGTCATATGGGACCGAATTTTGCCGGTCCAGCTCTTCCAGTCGGTACAGGATTTTTCCAAAAATTTCCCGTTTACCCTGGTTCAACTTACGATCAAAAATATGATCTTTTAAAAGATCAGGGAAGATATGAAGTGACTAAAAATGCTTCAGACAAAAATGTGTGGAGGGTTCCGACTTGGAAGAATGTGGCGGTTACCGCTCCCTATTTCCACAACGGCATGGTTAAAACCTTGGATGAAGCGGTTCGTGTGATGGCCAAAACACAGTTGAACAAAGAGCTAAAAGACGATGAAGTCAATGATATCGTTGCCTACTTGCAAAGCCTGACCGGCAAGTTCCCAGAGCAGAAAATGCCAAGACTGCCGGCAACAGAGGGTAAAACCTTTTTTTAGGGTTACTGAATCAGTTGAAATGAAAGCTCATTCTTCGGAGTGAGCTTTTTTTTTAATTAAATTTGGTCCGGAAGATCGATTTTCTTAGTCGCTTCGAGAATTTTTTTAAAATTGGAATGCGGAAATTTAAATTGGGCATTGGTCAGGTAGGTGAGCAGGTCAAACGGTTTGCCCTGTTCCTTGCATTGAATCACTTCTCTGGCCATGTCATGAGCGATAATGAATACCGTTGAAAGAGGGGAAATATAATTGGCAGTGGTTCCATTTGGAAATCCAGACCCATCCGGCATTTCATGGTGTTGCTGAATGATGGTATCAACACCCGAAGGAATTTCATTCATTCTTCGAACTAAGTCCGCTGCAAATTCAGGATGATTTTTAAAACCTTCCAGAGTGTTTTGGTCAATGCCCAATTTTCGTGCTTCATCGAGACTGGAGCAGGAGGCCAGTTGGTCATCTACAATGGAAATATCGTGAAAAAAAGCAGCCAGAGAAAGCTTGTAAAAGGTTGCTTCTGAACCCCATTCCATGTGGTTGGCTATTCCAAATGCGATATAGTTCAACAAGTAGCTGTGTTCTGTACTGTATTTTCCTTTTGAAACCAGAACTTTTGAAAGCATCTTCAGAAGATTGGGTCTTTTATTCATGCGTAGAAGCATGAGCTGAAGGTGTTTTTTCGTGAGGGTTTGAACTTCCTTTGTAAACCCAACCACATGAATCATGTCTTTCACGGTTTCGAAAGCAACCTGGTTCATGGTTGCCAGTTCTTCATAAGTAAAGGATGTTTTTTTGCTGTAAACCTGATCGATAGTGGAAATATATTTTTCAATAAATCCCTTCAGTGAGTCTCCCCTCAAATAAAGGTATTCAATTTTTTTTTGTTCAGCATATCGCTTGAAATCATTTGCATCAAAAATATCGCCTTCTAGAAAAACCTTGAGGAATTTTGTTTCAGATAATTTTGCATATAGGTCACAATGAAGAGGAATCGTTTCCAGAAGGATGGATGTTTTAATCCGACAAAATTTTAACTTATCGTAGTACCCATAACGTCCCTGAACCACTCTTTCGATGACATCCTTGATGCTGGCCCCAAATGAGTTACGGGGGATTTTTTCCAGTATTTTCCAGCCGATGGTTTCTTCATGATCTTTGACATCGTTTACGACCAGAATACAGTCAATCGCACGCACGATTTTTTGAAACTCTTTGACTTCCTGAGTTCTTCCGCTGGGAAGATTGATCAAGATCAGGTTGATTCGATCTTTCTCCAGAGCAATTTCCTGAGCTTGTTTTAGGTCCTGGGCAACATGAACTACAACTCCGTTCACCGATTCTAGAACGAAGGTTATTTTTTCGTTTAAGCTTAAGTCTTCCTGAAGGAGCAGGATTTTGAGCATCTTAGATTATCTGAATTTCACCAGATGGTAGGTTTTCTTGCCTTTTCTGATCACGACTGCCGAGTTAGCAATCAAATGATCCATCTGAATGTTGAAGCCGACATCAGTGATCCTTTCATTATTGACGTAAACTCCTCCTGCTGGAATTTCTTTGCGAGCAGCTCCTTTGGATTGAAACAATCCGGTTTTAACCAGGACATCAATTAAGGGGAGTTGTGCGTTCAATTCGTCCCGATTGAGTTCAGTGGTCGGAGTGTCTCCAAAAACTTCCTTCAAGGTGATGGCATCCAATTCCTTGATCTCGGTTCCAAAAAGCGCTTTGGTTGCAGCTTCTGCCCGTTTTAAGGCTTCTTCTCCGTGTACGACTCGGGTGATTTCACGGGCAAGTGTAGTTTGAGCGGATTTTTTCTCAGGTTCGGATTTGACCTGTTCGGCAAGTTTCTTGATTTCAGATGTAGGGAGAAAAGTGAGATAATTCAACCATTGAATCACGCTGTCATCAGGTGAAGAAATAAAGAATTGGTATAACTGATAAGGAGAAGTTTTCTCAGCGGAAAGCCAGATCGTTCCTTGTTCTGTTTTTCCAAATTTTTGTCCATCTGCCCGTGTGATCAGTGGGTGGGTTAAACCAAATGCTGGAGCACGATCTTCATTGGTATCTTTTTCATGAGCCAGTTTTCTACGGATCAATTCAGTACCGGCAGTGATGTTTCCCCATTGATCAGATGCTCCGATCTGGATCGTGCAATCGAAATTTTTGAAGAGAGAGTAAAAATCATAAGCTTGTAAAAGCGAATAAGAAAATTCGGTGTAAGAAATTCCTTGATCCCGATCTTCCATGCGGGCACGAACCGAGTCTTTTCCCATCATGTGGTTCACCGTGAAGTGTTTTCCGATATCGCGAAGAAAATCGAGAACATTCATTTGGGAATAAAAATCATAATTGTTGATAATGATGGCGCTGTTTGGTTTGCCAGGAGTGAAATCCAAAAACTTCTCAGCAACGGCTTTGATTCCCTTCAAGTTATGGGAAACTTGTTCGGTCGTGAGTAAACTGCGTTCCTGGGCTTTGAAGCTGGGATCACCGATCATTCCAGTCGCACCACCAAGCACCACGATTGGACGATGTCCTGCCTGCTGAAAGCGTCTTAAGGTGAGCAAAGGAAACATGCTTCCTACATGAAGAGAATCTGCGGTGGGATCAAATCCGCAATAAAGGGTGAGGGTTTTACCTTGGCGTGAGGCTTCATTGAGGTAGTTTTCAATGTTCGGGTCAGTGACCTGATAGATGATTTCGCGATCCTTAAGTTCTTGATATAACGACATACTTTTTATTGTAGTGTGCGAATAGGGTTATGACAATATTGCACTTTTTGTAACGCGGCGCCCCCTCTTTTGAAAAAGATTTTATTTTCGTCATTCTTTTGATGATGGTAGCTTCAACGTTCTTAGGGGGGATGTGCCAAATGAGTTTTCGTTTACTCATTGCTGATCGAGATCCAGAGATGTCATCAATCATCTCTTCGGAACTCAAGTCTGAATCATCTGAAATTCGCTTGATTCATGATGGATATAAGCTTTTACAAGCCATCAAAAGCGAGGAATTCAATCTGTTGGTGATGGACGTGGTATTGCCAGAACTTTCAGGAATCCATTTACTAGAAGAGATTCGAAAAATCCGTACTGTGGATTCACTGGCTATTTTGATTCTTTCAGAGCCGTTGGACGATGAAATGCTTGCTCAATACATTGAGGTTGGAGCAAATGATTTTTTGTTTAAGCCGTATCGTCGTGGTCAGTTGATCAGCCGAGTGCGAGCCCTTCAGAGCCGTTTTTTACCCAAGGATGCGATTCAAGCGCAAGCGTCTGGCCAATATGAATATGGTCATTTTCGCCTCAATATTCACTCTTCTGACTTTTATCAGGGAGATTTCAGAACCCATTTGACTCCAAGTGAATTTAAGCTTTTAGAAGCCCTATTTCGCCATCGGGGTACCATCCTCACACGAGACCAGCTGATTGAAGAAGTGCAGGGGGCCGGGGTAGTAGTGGTTGACCGAGCGATCGATACGCATGTGTTTTCATTGAGAAAAAAACTGGGTGATCATGCATCACTCATTGAAACAGTTCGAGGAGTGGGCTATCGAATTAGCCATGAATCCATGGAGAGGAATTTTTAACATGGGGTTACACTTGTTTTTTTCAATTCCTTCCCGCAAATTGTGATGAAAATGAAAAAATCCATTTCTGCAGCATTGATATTCGGCATTCTCGTGGGTGGGATTTTTTCTCTGACTTCTTCTGCATCAGATTTTGTAAAAATCAAAAATGGACACTTTGAAAGAAACGGAAAGCCCTATTTATTCGTGGGAGCAAATTTCTGGCAAGGAATGAATCTGGGAGCCGGAAATGTATTCGGTAACCGAGAACTTTTGATCCGTGAACTCGATCACATGAAATCGGTGGGTATCTCTCAGTTAAGAGTTCTTGCTCTGAGTGAAGGTCCTTGGAATGAGCCTTATCGCATCATTCCCGCTGTTTTAAATGCCCCTGGTGAAATGGATGAAAACGTATTGCAAGGCCTCGATTTTCTTCTTGATGAGATGAAAAAACGAGACATGACCGCAGTGCTTTGTCTTTCAAACTTCTGGCCATGGTCTGGCGGATTTGCTCAATGGGTGAGTTGGTTTGAGGGGGCCTCTATTCCTTATCCTCCTCCGCATCCAGGAGGAAGTTGGGATGTTTTTCAATCCTACTCGTCCCGATTTTATCTAATTCCACAAGCGATTCGAGCTCAACAAGAAGCGGTTAAAAAAATCATCAATCGAACGAATTCCATTTCTGGAATTTTCTATCATCAAGACCCGACGATCATGGCGTGGGAATTAGCCAATGAGCCACGAGGTGGAACACATCGACCGGAATTTTTGAATTGGATTTCTAGTTCCGCAAAATGGATCAAATCTTTGGATTCTCATCATCTGATTACCATTGGAAGTGAAGGGGAAACCCTGAATCCGACGGGTGCTGGAAACCATTTTGTTGAAGATCATTCCATTCCGGAAATTGATTATGCAACGATTCACATCTGGGTAGAAAACTGGGGAGTTTACCAGCCATTGGATCCGCTGACTTTTCCGAATGCGGTCAATACGATGAAATCCTACATCGCTGATCATCTGCAGAAAGCTAAGAGTTTTGGTAAGCCGATTGTTCTCGAAGAGTTTGGAATGGCTCGGGATCAACGTTCGATGAATCCGGAAAGTACGACTGTTTATCGAGATCAGTATTATGATCTGACCTTTAAGGAAGTCTTTTCCATTATGGGACAAGGTGGAGCGATTACTGGAATCAACTTCTGGGCATGGTCTGGAGAAAATCGTCCAGCAAAACCTTTTGGTGGTTTATGGAAACTCGGTGACCCGTTCGTTGGAGATCCTCCTCATGAGGAACAGGGGTGGTATGGAATTTACAACACTGATCAAAGCACGTTGGCTGTCGTGAAAAAATATGCTGACCAAATTTCTGGTATCCATTTCGGAGAATAGTCTCATGAAAAAAAATAGTTCATTTCAGGCTATTTTGGTCCTGATCAATTTGTTTTTTTTATCTCCATCGTCCTTTTCAAAAACGCTAGTCATCACGGATTCTCATGGTGAAGGCGGATTCGGAATGGAGTTGTCTGTTGGCTTGGAAAAAAAAGGCCAAGAGGTTTCAGTCTTTGCGGTGGGTGGAAGTACAGCGGCTGACTGGAATCATGGGCTTCAACAAATCTGGGGATACTGGGAATATCATACGGGTAAACCTGAAATTCGCGCCACCAAACCCATCACTCCGAATGTGACTCGCTTGTTAGAAACAGAAAAACCCGATGCAATCATCATTGAGTTGGGTACCAACCTCATCTGGAAACCGATTGAAGCGCAAGCACGAGAAGAAATTAAAATTCTTTTAGATACGGTAAAAAATTCAGGTGTGAAGTGTTATTGGGTTGGACCACCGGATCTTAGACCAAAACCGCTTGATCGAGCTCAACGCGAACTTGAGATTCGAGAATTGCTTTTTTCAATGGTTCCTTCGCAAGGTTGTGAATTGATCATGAGTTGGACTTTTACTCAGTACCCAGCCCTTGGGGGAGATGGAATTCATTACGATGTGGTTCCAAAAATTGGTCCTGAGTTAGCGCGACAATGGGCTAGAAATGTGATCGATCGGCTTTCTTTTCTTTTTTAAGAAGAATTAAAAAGTGGCGAGCCCGGTAGGAGTCGAACCTACGACCTACAGCTTCGGAAGCTGTCACTCTATCCAGCTGAGCTACGGGCTCACAGTGTGATTGGCTCCTCTTCACCCTAAACCATGGCTCAAAGCTTTCCAAGAAAAACGAATAGTTTCGTATTAGTTTGAAGTGGTTGCATTGCGTCATTGCAAAACAATTGGAACTTGGTACTCTATTTATATAACCCAATAAGGAGAACCCTATGAAATTTGTTCAGCTATTTTCATCTTTCGTTATTGCATTCACTCTTGTTTCTGCACCGGTGGTAAAAGCTCAGGATCAAGCTGCTGCTCCTCAATCGTCTGAAGCAGCTTCTGTAGCCACAGATGCTCCAGTTGATCAGGCTCAGGTAGCAGACCAGAAAGAATGCACCGATTGTAAAAACGGAAAAGAGTGCAAGGATTGTAAAAAAGGTAAGCACTGCAAGGAATGTGAAAAATCAGCAAAGTGCAAACATTGTAAAAATAAGAATAAAAAGAAAAAATGTAAGCACTGTAAAGAAGAAGCTTCTGAAGAAAAACACCAGGAGCATGGTCATGACCAACACCCTGCAGATGCTCACGAAGCGAAAAAATAAGATTTAAAAAAATTAATTGAGCAAAAGGCCCTGGGAGTAATCTCAGGGCTTTTTGATTTCCTCCACCACCAGGTGAGAAAAGTTGAAGTCTTTTTCCAGGCGTTGATGATAACTCTGGGCTCCCTTGAGGTCCTTTGTTTCGACAGAAGCCATGCCTGCTATTTTACCGGCACCGACACTCCACACATGAAGATCGACGACTTTGCCTCCGTCGGATTCCAGTAAGTTTTTCAGTTTTTGAGCGTCCATGGAGTTGATTTTGGCGTCCAAAAGTTCCAAGGCTGTATGATGAATCAAGTGATACGACCATTTGAGAATGACTAGTGCGCCTGCAACACCAATCAACGGATCAATCCAAAGAATTGCAAAATATTTTCCAGTGAGAAGGGCAATGAGTGCAGCAACTGAAGTCAAGGCATCGGCTAAAACATGGGCTAGGGCGCTTTGGTGATTGTGATCATGGTGATGGTCGATTCCATGCTCATGGTGATCCTCATGAGTATGATCGTCTTTTAAGATGTAGGCACTCACCAGATTAACGACCAGACCGATGAAGCAAACGATTAAAGCTTCGTTGAATTCGATGTGAACCGGATTAAAAAAGCGCACCATCGATTCATAGATCATCACTAGCGCGATTAAACTGAGACTGATGGCGCTGGAAAATCCTCCTAAAGAATAAAGTTTGGAAGTCCCAAATGTGAAATGATCTCTGAATTTTCGAGAAGCTGCCAAACGGTAAACCAGATAAGTAAGAAATAACGCTGCCACATGGGATCCCATGTGCCATCCATCAGCAAGTAGCGACATTGAGCCAGTCAGGTGTCCTGCGACGACTTCAGCCAGCATCGTGGCCATTGTGAGTAAAATAACCCAAAGCATCTTGCGTTGATTTCGAGTAGCAGATGAATGAGGAGTAGCTAAGGTGTCTGATTCTTTACAGTGTTCCACGCCTCGATCGTATCAGTTGGTACAGAACTGTGCTAGTGCCTGATTGATTTTCACCTGATCACGCTGAAATCCAGCATAAGGAACAAACGACGCTCCACCGTAATGAAGTGAAGTATCGCCTTTTTGAAAATGAAAATAAATCGTGGTGTCTGGAAAATTCGAATCCAAGGTTTCGAGATCATACCCGTGTTCGGTTTTTACAAAATCCAAAAGCAACAACGCATGGGAAGTGATTCCCTTCAATTGAACCATGATCCAGAGGCCCGGCTCAGATCTTAAAAAGGTTTCGTATAGCTGATCCATTCTTTGGGTCATCGCGGAAGCGGGAAGATGGTTTCGACCGGAAATTCCGCGAATCCATTGTTGTTGGATAAAACCGTCTCGAATTTGCCAGTCATTCAAAGCGGCTTGTATGAGGTTGGAAAAATCTTGAGAAAAGCTGAAAAAATTTTCATAACCTGGAACTTCAACCACACCCTCAAAGTGTACGAGTTTGCGAATGATTTCTTTTGCTTCAGGAATGGACGGCTTTTGTTTTTCAGGTGAAAAGCGGGCAAGATAGAGCGAGCTTCGTTGAAATCGGCTGTGCCACCAACAAACCCCTCCTTGAAACAGTCCCCCGCCATTAACAATAGCAAGTCGATTTTCAGATGAATGAAATTGTTCCAATAGTTCCGATCGAGTACGAGAACAGATTTTTTTCATCGAATCAGCAGAGTAAGCCAAGCTTGACGATGCTGAAAAAATAATCGTAATAGCGGTAAAGAGAGATTTCATTTCTTCATGGTTCAATATTCTGAGCCAAAATTCTATCGCCATGGTTTTGACGCACGATGGGTGTGCACACTCCCTGATGGAGTAAGCCTCATTTTATCGATACAATTGAGATATGAAGACCGATATTTATTTACTGATTGGGTTAACCAAAGAGTCTCGTCACTGGTCAGAAGAGTTCGTCGAAGCCTTGAAAAAAAGTTTAAATCCTCATTCCATTCAGTTGGTCGATCTTCCCGGTTCCGGCAAGTTTTTGCATATGCCGAGTCCCACTAAGATGGAGAAAATCGTTTCAGAAGCTCGATCTCAATTGAAGTTCTTTCCCGGTCATCGAAGAGTCGTTGTAGCGATGAGTTTGGGAGGAATGTCTGCTTGGTCCTGGGCAGTATCTTATCCTGAAGACTTTACTCATTTGGTGATGATCAATTCAAGCATGGGCGGACTTTCCCCGTTTTGGAAACGGGTGCAGCCCAAAGCGATGATTCAGTTTTTCAAGATTGCGAGCTCAAAAAGAGGGGCAACCAAAGAAAAAAAGATTCTTAAACTTTGTTCGAATCAAGAGGAGAAGTCCCAAAAAATTCTTCCTTCCTGGGTTCGAATCGGTGAGGAAGCGAATATGAGCTTGTTGAATTCAATTCGCCAAATCATAGCTGGAATTCGGTTCCGACCAAAAAAAGTTCCTCACATTCCACTTCTGATCGTGGCTTCGAAACATGATCGTTTGGCACACTTCAGTTGTTCTGAAGCCATTGCCGAGCATGCAAAAGCAGAATTGGTTTTGAACGATGACCCAAGCATTGGTCATGCCTTTCATGTGGATGGGCCTGATTTGTTGGCAGAAACAATCCGCTCCTGGTTGGCAAACTGTTCTGCATAGGCAAAGATTCCGAGGCTTCCACCCGAATGAAGAAAGAGAATCTTCTTTCCGAATCGTTCCGGTGAGCGACGAAGTTCAGTAAGCATTCCTTGAAATGCTTTTCCCGTGTAACAAGGGTCTAGTAATACGCCTTCTTTTTGAGCAAACTCTGAATAAAATCTTAAATCATTGTCTGAAGCAATTGAGTATCCTGCACCGACATAGCCGTCCAATCGCGATGCGCGGGTTGCCGAAAGATCGATGTTCCATTCCGATTGAATGGATTCATGAAGTTGGTTCACGTATCGATTGGCAGTTTCCATGGTCCCAATCACATTCACTCCGTGCAAGCGAATGGTAGAGGCGTATTCTAAAACTCCCCATTCTAATCCGACAAAGGTTCCTCCAGATCCAAGCGTGCAAAACAAATCATCGGGCGCTTTCGTCTTTGTTAATTCCTGCCAGGTGTTCAGCATTTCTGGTATGGCTTCTCGATATCCTTGGGCTCCGATCAGGTTGCTTCCACCCAGGGGAATGACATAGGGTTTTTTGCCTAATCTCTTGAGGCGATCCGATTCTTCGTTGAGGTAGGGTTGATAACCCTGACTTTTTTTTTGAAATTCATCAAAATCGAGCCAACGAATATGCGCGCCAAAAATCTGATTAATGAGCCAGTTGGATTGAGGATTTTGGGATGGATCAAATCCAGGACGAGGCAATACCAATAAGCTGATATCCAATCCGAGTTTTCGCGCGATGATGGTAGTGGCTCGTGTGTGATTTGACTGAGGGCCTCCACACGTGATGATCGTATCGCAATCCTGTGCTAAGGCATCTGCCATCAGGAATTCCAGTTTTCTGAGTTTGTTTCCTGATTCGAGCATTCCATTCAGATCATCCCGCCAGAGATAAATTTCTTTTCCAATCTCAGCGGATGTTTTTTCTAGTTTGTGAATGGGGGAAGGTACTCTTGCGAGTGAAATTCTTGGAAAAATAAAACCGGATCGGGATGGACTCATAAAAACAGTCTATCCCGATCCGGTCTCAAGATTCTAGTAAGAGCAAGGTGAGCCGGTTTTTTTAGTCACTTGACCCGAATACGGATAAGGACCACTGGTCTGAATATTTGAATTCAGTAAAGGGCGGTTTACGACTGCTTTAACACCCAGGCGATACTTGACGGTACTGTTAGCTGCTACTGTCGGGTAAAGCGATTCGTTGGTGCAGATTTTATTCAAAACCGTTGCAGCATTTGCGTTAAGGTGGTTTTGACAAGCTGTTTTACACTCAGGCATCCGATCTTTAATGGTCACTTCGTTCCAAGTTTGAACTGCATAATTCCAAATCACCAAATTTGTCCCTGGTTTAAAATCGTTCGATGTCGGATCTTTCATCCAGACACAGTCACAAGTTTTTTTGGCATAAGCAGAAGAAAGCCCCAGTCCCACAATAAAAACAAAAACGTATTTTA